>NZ_CBRA020000003.1:0-137330 GCF_000469945.2 Paenibacillus sp. P22
CGCTCGTGCCGTGGGCGCTCATTCCGGCGGCGGCGATTTGCGGCGTGAGCCCGTTCGAGCTCGCCCGCCGCAATCTGAAGCCGGTGCTGATCGGACTCGCCGTTACGACGGTCGCAGCGATCTTTCTGCTGTAGGTTTGCAGCCCGCTGAACGACAAAAGCCTGAGGCCCTCTAAGGGCTTCAGGCTTTTCTTTCTTTCAATGCTTCACTGCAAGGATGGCTTTGCCGCCACTCCGATCGTTTTGGTCCAGCTTTTGCCGCTGTCCTTGGTGGAGTAGACCGCCGTCCCGCTGTCGCCGTCGACGGTGATCCAGCCGATGGCGGGGCTTGCAAAGCTGATCGCAGCTCCTCCGAATCCCGGCAGCATGCCGCCGCTGCTCCAGGTCCTGCCTCCATCCGGGGAGCGGCCGATGCCGACCTTGCCTGCCGCAGGCGAATAGCCCGACAGTATGGCCGTGGCGCCGATCAGCTTCAGCTCGCCGGGATGCCCTCCCGGAGAAGCGGGCCCCATGCCGGTGACGGCTTCTCCTTCGCCGGGGGCGTGTCCGCCTCCGGCCGTATTTTGCCCGATCGTCCGGATCCATGTCGATCCCGAATCCGAGGAAGCATACAGCGAGTACGATTGCTGCGACATGCCCGCCCCACCCATGAGCATCGCCCAAACGGCTTGCCCCGACACGCGCACGACGCCTCCGCTCGCCTCTTCCGACGGGGCCGACAGCTTCGTGGTCCAGCTCTTGCCCCCGTCCAGCGTCTGCTCCAGCCGGTATCCCTTGGATGGATCGACGACGATCGCCCAGCCGGTGTTGCGGCTGGAGAATTCAGCTCCCCGCGTGTTCGGAGGCGTCGGAATTCGGCTCCAGCTGACCCCTCCATCCGACGTATAGTAGGAAAAGGCGCGGCTGTACCCGAATCCGCGCGAAGCGTCCAGGAACCGTATGCGCTCGAGATCAGCCGTTTCCGGCTTGAGCTTCTCCCATGTGGATCCGCCGTCGGCCGTCCTGATCAGCGCGTTCGGTCCGGACGCCGCGGATCGGGCCAGCGCCCATCCGGTCGTATTGGACACGAAATCCATCTGCGAGAACTGCCATGTTCCTTGATAGATCGACTGCCAGTTGCAGCCGCCGTCGGAGGTGCCGATCAGAAACCCGTTGCCCGCAGCCCTTCCGGTCGTCGGATTCAGGAAGTCGAGAGTCGAGAAGCGGAAGCTCCCGCCTCCTGCAGGCTCGCCGGAGAAAATGCCGTGGTCTCCGTCCGTGCAGCCGGGAGCCGCCGCTTCGGCCAAGCCGGGTTTGCCCAGGCTGCCGATAGGACCGGCTGAAGCCAGAAGAACGCCGATAATGGCGGCAGAAGCAATGAAAGAGCGTTGGATTGATTTCATGACTGAGTGACCTCTCCTTGTCGCGACCCTGTTCTCAGGGTGTGGTTGATGGCGGCAGCATTTCGTTCCCGAACGGGCTTCGCCTGATATCGTAAATAACGCGATTTGAAGCCGACATGTTGCATTTCCAACCGAACAATCTCTTCAATTTCCGCACGCAAGTCGGGGTCTACGGCCCGGCGGCGATGCTTCTTTTTACCCCCATGCTGCCTGATGAACAACGTTTTGCTCGAAGTGTTGCCAGGCTTTCCTGGCGAAACGGCAATCCTTCGGCTGCAAGAGGTTCAGTTCTTTCGTTTTCCGCCTCGTCCAATCGGTTAATGAGCACATATCCCACCGAAGATCAAGGAGGAACAACGATGAATAAAAAACTGCTCGCTACTGCCGTCGGCGCCGGAGTCACCTACTTGATGCGCAACAAGCCCGCCCGCGACAAATTGTTCAGCACCGTCAAATCATTGGCTTCCGGAGCAGCGGCCAGCCGTCCCGCAGCAACGGGTACGGCCAAGCCGCTGAACGAAACGACCAAGTAATCCAAGCACGCAGGCAGCCGGCCATCCATTGCGATGGCCGGCTGTTTTGCCGTTCGGAAACAAGCTAAGACAGCTCTGAAGCTCCGTGCCCCGCGAGATGGATCCGCACACGCACTTCCACATCCGCCGCCGAAAAATGCTCGTCCCAATGCTCCTGGACCTTCTTCCATGTCCGAGGCATTCTCCTGCGCACCGTTTCATGAAATTCGAGCGGATCGGCATGGTAGCGGCTCTGCAGCTGATCCAGCAACGATTCGATGTTCTGTTTCACTTCCTCCTCCAGCTTCCTCTCCATGCCTCGATAATAGGCATCCGAATACTTGCCCACCGCCGTCTGCCTCCAATCCTCCATGATTTCTCCGTCCCCCTCGACGTCCACCAGGAAATGAAACCGTCCGTTGCTTTCTTTGGCCGCAATCGAGCTTTGAATCGACCCGATTTCCATATCGATCGGCACATTGGACAAGTTCCTTCCGAGCTTGAGCACGCCGCCTCTGCGGTTTCCTCCCCGGATCCAGGATGCGGCCTCAAGCTCCTGGTCGCTCAAATACCCGGCGATCTTCCCCGATTCACCCTTGACGATCGCCGCTCCTCTATATTCAAGTTCGCTGTCCGACTTGACGACTGTCTGGAGCAGAAAGCTTTTTTTGGATCTCAGCATGCTGAGAAGCTCGTAGGACTGGACCGGCGGAAGGATTTTATTGCTGCGGAACCGGTTGCGGACCGTCTCCGGAATCTGGAAGCCGGGAATGTCCGTCTGGCTGTCCGATTCGAGCGTTTTGCCCGCCTCTCCTCTGCTGATCAGGATAAGCGGGCTGAGACGGATATCGTTGTCGCGGAAATAAAAGTCGAGAAACGAGGCGATATCATACCGCTTGGCCAACGCATCGCTGATGATGATGACCTTGAGATGATGTCCCAGAGGAGGCGTGCTGATTCTCTTCGCCAGCTCCCTCACGTTGCCGAATACAGACTCCCCGGTCTGCGAAATATTCCTGTACGGCCTCGTGCTCAGCTCCTCGCTCGTGGATCCCCCGATCCTGCCCACCTGTCCCGGAATGATCAATTGAAACGTATTCGTGATATAATCCCGGGCATGCCGATCCGGATTGACGGCATCCAGTCCGCGCTCGACCTTCGTCGGATGAGGCAGATCCAGAGCGACGGCGATCTGCAGGCTCTGGGTTTCGATTTCCTTGTTGCTCCAGCATCCGGAAGGAAGAAGCATCCATGCCGCCAGTACTGCGGCTTGCATGTATCGCCGGCTCCGCTCATGACTGCGCATGCTTGATCCCCTTGAGGGCCGCTATGCCAAGCAGGATGACCGCAATAACTAGAATGAAGCCGGTTCCCGCCATGGAAAGCAAGTCCCAGATTTTGAACACATCCTCGATCGCTGCCGGCAGCACGTTGATCAGAAACAGGAACGGCAGCTGAATAAACACGGCGGTGCGGTACGGAATCCGGAACAGCTGCGACAAGCCCAGGCTGGAGGCATAGTAGGAAAGAGCATACGTGGAAAAGAACTTCATGATCCATATTGCCAGGATGAGCGATTCATAACGTTCGAAGAGCAGTCCGGGAAGCTCGAAGCTCCGCATCAGATCGATCGTCGGCCAGGTTCTGGCCGTCACGCCGTCGATCGAGAAGGTGCCGACCGTCATGACGCAGTCGATCAGATAGAACAAGGTCACCACTCCGACCGCCACCGCGAAAGCTTTGCCGGCAGACTTCGGCTTCTGCATGAAGGCGACGAGGATGAGCATGATTTCAGGTCCGGAAAAAGCGAAAGCCGTCGCTTTCATCCCTTTCAGAACGGGAAGCGGACCCTGCCCCATCACAGGCAGCAGCCGATGCAGATCCACGACATGCACGCTGAGCATCATGACCGCCAGGAAAATGAGTCCCGTAATGGGGAAAATAACATCGAAGGCCCGCGAGATCGGCTGGATGCCGCCAAGGACAAGGTAAGCTCCCACCCACAGAAACGGCATGACGATCGCCCAGCCGGGAGTACCCTCCAGCAGGAATTTGGATGTGATTTCCTGAAGCGACCTCGCCTCAAGAGCCGAGATGACCATGAAATAGACCACCATAACCGTTCCGAAAAAACAAGCCGGCCATCTGCCGATGAGCTTCCCGGCGTATTGGTAGACCGTCTCTCCCGGAAACAGCCCGCTGAGCCGCGAGAGAATCAAGCCGAAAACCAGGGAAAGAAGGCCGCTAAGCAGGACGCAGATCCAAATATCCGGCGTGCCGGCTTCTTGGACAGCCGTTCTCGGCAGGACCAGAATGGCGGTAGCAAGCATATAGTTGATGATCAGCACCGCTGTCTGGGGCATAGTCAGCTTCAACGTCCTCAGCTCCTTTCTTCAGCCGTTATCTTCGCGGAATTCATTTTGGGGAGATAGAAAGGAAGGCCGCTTGCGAAGCAGAGGCAATGGGAGCCGCAGCAGCAGATCCTTCCAATCTCTAGGCCTGTAAGGGACTAGCGGGCTCAAATAAGGCACGCCGAAGCTTTCCAGCCTCGCCAAATGCGCAAGCAGCAGCAAAATGAACAGAACGACGCCGTACAGCCCGAAGGTAGCTGCGCAGATCATGGCCGCGAACCTGAGAATCCGGAGCGTGATGCCGGCGCTGTATTGCGGAATGACAAACGAGGATATGGCTGTAATGGCAACGACGATGACGAGGATCGGACTGACGATTCCGGCCTGGACTGCGGCATCCCCGATGATCAGGCCGCCGACGATGCCCATCGCCGGACCGATCGGCTTGGGCAGCCTTAGTCCCGCTTCCCGCAGAATCTCGATGGAAACTTCCATGATCAGCGTTTCAATCAACGATGGAAACGGCACTCCCTGCCTGGCTCCGATGATCGACAGCGCCAGCTTGGTCGGAATCAGGCCGGGATGGAAGGAAGTGAAGGCGATATAGAGAGCCGGCGTCAGCAAGCAGATGACGACAGAGGCGAACCGGAGCAGCCGGATCAGGGAGCCCGGAAGCCAGCGGTCGTAATAATCTTCCGGAGATTGAATCAGCATGCTGAACGTCGCCGGCGCCAGCAAGGCAAACGGCGTTCCGTCGAGCAGGATGCCTACTCTTCCTTCCAGAATGCCCGCAATGACGCGGTCCGGCCTTTCGGTATTCTGGATCTGCTGGAACGGGCTCAGGAAATTATCCTCCACGAGCTGCTCCACGTAACCCGATTCCGGCAGATGGTCGATATCGATCGCCGCAATCCTTTTCTTCACTTCCTCGACGAGGCCAGCGCGCACGATATCGGTCATGTACACGATCATGACCTCTTTGCGGATTTCACGTCCGACCGTCATTTTCTCCATCGCCATATTCGGCGCCTCGCCGGCTGAACGCAGCAGCGCCGTGTTGAGCTGGAGCGATTCGCAGAAGCCGATCCGCGGGCCGCGCAGCACGGCCTCGGAGATCGGCTCCTCCAGGCTCCGCGTCTGGTCCTTGACCGTCTCCAGCAGCAAAGCCTGGGACAGGCCGTCCATCAGCAAGGCCGTGCTTCCGGAACGGATCCGGTTCAGGATCAAGGCGTAATCATCGGACCAAGCCGCTCCGATGATGGACGGCAGTGTCCGCCTTACCGCGAGCTCGACGTTCTCGATGCTCCCTTCATCGGAAGTCGGATCGCCCAGCTTGCTGAGGAGCAGCATATCGATCGCCTTCAGATCGGCCAAGCCGTCTACGTACGCCAGGCATGCTTCCCGGCCGTGGCTGATCGTGAACGCCCGGAGCTTGATATCCGCGTTGGTCTCCATGCTCTTCCTGATCAGAGCCATATTGTGGACATAGCTTCCCGACCAGGAAGATTCCACGCCGGCAGGCGCCGATCCGCCGGATTCCCGGCTCATCGCTTCGTCCCTCCCCTGCGAGCCGCTTGCGCATAACCTGCCAGAATGGATATTCCCCATGGAACGGCAATGGCCGCTGCCGCTTCGCCCAGCAGAGCCCAGTCCAGAATCGAATTCCACTGAATGGTCATACGGCAGCCTCCTTAGCGGATGAGATGAGATCGGCTCTAGTCTCCCCTCCCGGTTTCCATTTATTCCAAGACAAAAAGACCGGTTCCTGTGAGGAACCGGCCGGGCAATGGATGAGATCGATGATGCTGGCCTGTCATTTCGCCGTGTTACAGGACGACGAACAGGAAGAAAACCGCCGCAAGAGCAAAGCGGTAATAAGCGAACCAGCTCAGCTTGAGTTTCTTGATCAGGTTGATGAACGTGGTCACCGCTATGAGGCCGACAATGAAGGAGACGACCAGGCCGACTGCGAACAGGCCGTAATCCTCCGGCACGAGCAGGTCGCGGCTCTTGATGAGATCGACGCCGGTAGCGCCGATCATCATCGGCACCGACAGAATGAAGGTGAAGTCGGCAGCGGCCTTTTGGCTCGTGCCCATGAAGATGCCGCCGGAAATCGTCGAGCCCGAACGGGAAAAGCCGGACCAGAGGGCGAGAATCTGGAAGATCCCGATTCCGAAGGCTTGCTTGTACGTAATGTCGTCCACCGTTTCGGCGGAAGGAAGGCGGCCTTTCTGGTACCGTTCGGCGAAAATCATGAGAATGCCGCCGACAATCAAAGCGACAAGAACCGATTTGTAATTGAACAGGTAATCCTTTATGAATCCATGCAGCAGGACGCCTAGAATGCCTGCCGGAATCATGCCGAGAATGATATGGATCAGGTTGAGGCCGGAGTTTTTGGAAAAGTCGAATTTGAGGAAGCCGACGAAACGCTTGAAATAAAGGACAAACACGGCCAGCACGGCTCCGAGCTGGACGACGACCTCGAACACCGTGGCCCGTTCGCCGACGAAATCGAGCAGCTTGGCGGCCAGAATCATGTGGCCGGTCGACGATACGGGTATGAACTCCGTCAAGCCTTCAATAATGCCCAATATGATTGCTTTGATATAATCCAAAATATCCGCTCCCCTAACTTCTTATGTATGGCTACGGCCGGCAGCGCCAGGCTCGGGCTGCCGCCTCCGCCTTCAGTAACCCGCTTCGACGGACGCAAGCACGACATAGATCAGATCGTTCACGTCCTGCTTGTCTTCCAGCACGATGCCGCTGGACGTGACCATGCCTCCGGCCACGACCTCGAAGGAAACTTCCCCGTAGGGAAGCTCCGCGCGAACGGCTTCCAGATCCAGCTTCTCTTCGTCGCAAGGCACGGCCAGCCGCACCCTCACCTTCATATTCTCCAGCTTGCCTTCCGGCAGCACGGTGCGGATG
Organism: Paenibacillus sp. P22; assembly: GCF_000469945.2. Lineage (NCBI taxonomy): Bacteria > Bacillati > Bacillota > Bacilli > Caryophanales > Paenibacillaceae > Paenibacillus > Paenibacillus sp. P22. Next base: position 7,182 of record NZ_CBRA020000003.1, read on the forward strand.
CCGGGCATGGAATTGCGGTGGATCGCATCCTGCACAGCCCTTACCGCAGCCTTGGTCACGTTCTGTCCATGCAGATCCGTTCCCATGCCGAGCTCGATGAACATTACTTGCCGCATGAATTCTCTCCTCCCAATCGATTCAGATCGCTGTCCGATGTCCGGATGACTCCTCCTGCTTGCCTGGAGCGGATGGATATACCGGAAGCTTATGGAGCTGCCGCAAGCTTACCAGGGGACGTCGTCTTCCTCCGCAGAGGCGGCCGCCTCGCTCTGTCCGGTCGCGTCGCCGCCTTGAGGAACGGCAGTCCCGCTCTCCTCCGCGCCGATTACTTTCATCACTTCCTCAAGCTCCGGCGGATGGATGAGCTCGACGGGCGAAATTCCGCGCTCGAACTGGAAGAAGTCTCCTTCCAGGACGGCTACGTAACGGCCGTTGTGACGGGCGAAATGCAGCGATTTGCCGAAGTCGGACAGCAGTCCCTTGACCTGGACTCCGCCAAGCTTGAAGCTGAGCGCGAGATCCTCCTTCTGCTCCACGAGAACGGCCGAAGCGGCGAATACCTGCTCCGGCGTCCATCTTTCCAGCAGCTCGCGCTTGTCCGACGCGGCCCAGATCTCGACCGCCTCTTCCTCTTCCTTGCGCAGATGGCCTTGATCATCCTGCCACTTTTCCTCCATGTATTGCTGCACCATTTCGAGCACCTGCTCGCCCATCACCTCGGGAAGCGGACGCTCATAGCTGACGAACTTCAGGAAATCCTCGAAATATCTCGCATGCGAGGCCTGGTGAAGCTTGACCTCCCAGGAATCCATCATCCCCTCCTCCGGCATATGCGGGTAGAGGATCGATTTCATGCTGCGCGCGCTGATGGCCATCTCCACGGTGGAGATCAAGCTTCTCTCGTCCGCAATGCGGGCTATTTTCGGTTCGAAGTCGCATTTCAGGATGAACAGGAACGGCTGGTCGAACAGCTTGGACAGCGTCGCCTGAACCGCGATGAGCGCGCCGCCCCGGACTGCCGAAGTATCCATGTAGATGCGGACAAGCTCGTCGGCTATGCTGTGGAACCGCTCGGCATCCTCGGCGCTGCGCAGCCGCTGCAGCAGATTGTAGTCGGGATTGCTGTCCAGCTCGTACCCCGGCTCGACGCGGAAGCGTCCGATCTTGGTCGGCACGGATTCCGAAGCGGGGTTGCGCTCCGCCTTGCGCTTGACGATCCGGGCGAATTCGCCGATGAGGAAGTCCTTGAGCGGACTGTCCTCGTAATCTTCTCCGTCCATCGTCTGGAAATGCTTGAACCGCTTGCCGCTGTCCGTGCTCTCCCCGTCCGTCTGGATGACGAAGAAGCTCAAAAACTGCACATCAAATTCCATGGTCTCCGGGCAGCTCCTTCGCGCTGTATTGGTCTGTCCTATTAGGATAGCACAACCTTTCCCGGCGCGACATGACTTTCAGCAGCCGGGCCCGGTTGTAGCGCTGCACGAGAATGCAAGGCAGATTGGCCGCGATCGTATAGGCCGCCATGATCGCCATGCCGAGTCCATTGTTCCAGACGGCGAACAGCGGAAGCGGCAGGAACATCAGCCAATGCGTCAGCTCGCCGCGCCGCGTCTCGGCAGCGAAGCGCCGGAGGTAATCGCGATCGGCGGACAGCAGCCGCTTCTTGGCGAAGCCGCTCCGGATCCAGCTTCCCCCGTCCGGAAGCCTGTCCTTCCATTTGTGGATGCCGAGCTTCCTCTCATACCAGCGCCCGTCCTTCTCGAACGGCAGCAGCCGCGTCAAGCCGGCATCCTTGTCGTACCGCTGCCAGGGACGCCTCAGCGCGGAAGCCACGGAGCAGGCATGCAGCAGGACCAGGACGCCTGCGTCCAGCAATATCGTAGCCGTCGTTCCGGGCTCAAGCCACATCGATATCCCTGCCTTTCCACGATACGCGCCGCCTGACGAAGGAACGATAGAGGCCGTATGCGAATACGCCGCAGAAGTAAGCCAAGGCGAGCGGATAGAGAGCATACGTCCAGGCGACGAACGATCCCGCCAGCCGGAACGCCCTGCGGCAGGTCCATGCGGCCAAGGCGTACAGCAAAAGGCAGGCCGTCAGCTCAGCGGCTTGCGGTTGTCCGGAAACAGCCTTCGCGGCGGCCGACATAGCTCCGATCGCGGCGCCCGACAGCCCCGATATCCATAGGATCGTCAGCGCCAGCATGCGCATCTGCGCGGATGCCGCGCCGAGCGCGATGCTCTTGGCCCAGCCCGCCGCAATCGTCTTCAAGCCGCCCTCATACATGCGGAACGAAAGCCCGCTCCCGCCTGCGTAGGCCCGGCAAGGCAATCCTGCCGACCGGAAACGCGCCGCAAGGCGATCGTTCTCCAGCACCTCGCCCCGTATCGACGCGTGGCCTCCTGCCATCATATACTCTTCCCGGCTGCAGAACAGGCATGGTCCGAACGAGCCCTCCCGGCCGCGCCGCGCTACCGGGGAGAAGCGTCCGGAGCCGGCCAGCACGGCCGCATTGAAAAAGGCGGAGAAATGCTCCGCAGCGCTCCCGATCCGGTGATACGGCTGCACGGTGACGCAGCCGCCGTCAGCGGCGGCTTCCGACAGCATCCGCAGCAGATGCGGCGCTGGCCGCACATCCGCATCCAGGAACAGCAGACGGCTTCCGACAGCCGCGTCCGCTCCGCGGGCGCATGCCCAGGCTTTGCCCTGCCAGCCGGCCGGCAGACGGCCGGCTTCGACCAGAGTGACGCCCCGAGAGACGGCGCTCTGCCGTGTCCCATCGGACGATCCGTCATCGACGACAATGATTTCCATTGGAGCCGGTACCATCGACTGCAGCAGCGGAAGCAGCTGCTTGAGGTTGGCTTCCTCATCACGCGCAGGCACGATGACGCTGATCTCCATTTCGGTTGACGAGCCAGCGCTTGCAAAGGTTTTGCTCCCGAAACGATCCAGGCTGTTCCTGCCGCCTCTCCCCCAGCCGATCAGCAGCAGGCCGCTTCCGATGAGCAGCCCCTGCCAGATCCATCCCATCCACATGCAGATCTCCTCCTTGCCGGTATTCTCGAAATCTTTGAAAGCTCCCCCGTATCGAGAGAGAGAATACGGTCCACAATGGTTATAAATGGTATATAAACCGGATGTTAGCCAGTATCGACGGTTTCGGCATCCCTAATCCAAGGAGGAAAGAGCAAATGAGCAAAAACATCATCATCGTCGGAGGCGGCCTGGCCGGACTGTCGGCAGCGATCCGGCTGAGCGCTGACGGCCATCAGGTTACGGTGCTGGAGAAAAACGAGCGTGCGGGCGGCAAGCTGAATATCCGTTCCGGACTGGGGTATTCCTTCGATACAGGACCGTCCATCCTGACGATGCCCTGGACGCTTGAGAGACTGTTCGCCTCCGCCGGACGCAATCTGCATGATTATATCGACATCCAGAGAATAGAGCCCCAGTGGCGCGGAATATACGAGGACGGCAAGGTGCTGGATCTTGTCGGCGATCTGCCTTCGATGCTGGACAGCATCGCGGAGCTGTCCCCGCAGGACCGTGAAAGCTTCCTGTCGTTCCTCGACTACTCGAGAAAGCAGTACGATCTCAGCATGAAAAGCTTTTACAGCCGCTCCCTGAGCGGTCTGTCCGATCTCAGGCAGCAGCATTCCCTCAAGGAGCTGCTCTCGATGGATCCGATGAAGTCGATGGCGCAGGTTACGGAGAGCTACTTGAAGCATCCGCATCTGCGGCAAATCTTCCAATTTTTCGCGATGTATGTCGGCTCTTCCCCTTACGCGGCGCCTGCCGTGCTCTCCCAGCTCGTCTACGTGCAGATGGGCCTCGGCATCTACTTCGTCACTGGCGGCATGTACGGAATCGCGCAGGCCGAGCTCAAGCTGCTGAACGAGCTTGGAGCCGAAGTGCGCACCGGAGCGGAAGTCGTCCGCATCCTCGATTCCAACGGAGCGGCGGTCGGAGTGGAGCTGGCCGGCGGAGAAAAGCTTGAGGCCGATCTCGTCGTCTGCAATCTGGAAGCGATCCCGGCGCACAGCTCCCTTCTGGCGCAAGCTCCCGGCAGCCGGCGCGCCGCCGAGAAGCTCGTCAAATACGAGCCGTCCGTATCCGGCCATGTGCTGCTGCTCGGCGTGGACCGCAGCTACGAGGCGTTCAAGCATCACAACTTCTTCTTCTCCCGCGATCCCGAGCGGGAATTCCGCGACATGTTCGTCGACAGGATGCCGACGGACGATCCGACCGTCTACGTTGGAATATCGTCCAAGTCGGATTCCAGCCAGGCTCCGGAAGGCTGCGAGAACTGGTTCGTGCTGACGCATGTGCCGCCGCTCGCCGAGGGAGAGAGCTGGGAGCAGCATCGCGAGCGCTATCGCGGCCTCGTGCTCGACAAGCTGGAGCGGATGGGCGCGGAAGGCCTGCGCGGTCATATCGTCTACGAAGAGCAGTTCATCCCCGACGACCTGCGCAGCCTGTACGGGGCGAACGGCGGCTCCATCTACGGCACGGTCACCGACCGGAAGCTGAACGGCGGATTCAAGATTCCGAGCCGCAGCGCGGTGCTCGAAGGGCTGTATTTCGTCGGCGGCTCGACCCACCCCGGCGGCGGCGTGCCGATGGTCACGCTGAGCGGACAGCTGACGGCCGATCTCATCCGCGAGGATCTCGCCCGCTATGAGGCGATGTAGAGCGTCTCGATACGAAATGGATTGAGGCTGCATTCGGATGACGGCAGCCCTTGAAATTCCATGAGCAGCAGGCATGGAATCGCCTTGCAGACAAAAGCCCGCTTGTCGGACCATCCGGTCCGCAAGCGGGCTTGTTGCGCGGGAGAGCCCCATTCACGCTCCGGCCAGGCAGGCTCCGGCCGTTCAAAGCTTCCATTTGCGGCCGTATTTGATCTGGGGCCGGTTATCCGCTTCCTCGATATACATCCAGCCGAGGTGGATGCCGAGCAGAAGCAGGAACAGGCCTCCCAAATACAAGCCGAACGGGCCGAGCAAAATCAGAACATATGTGCATAGCAATACCGCTACACGCCCGAAGAGCGCTATCATCGATTCAACTCTCCCATCACTACAACAGGCAGCAATGAGGCATATTTTACCATACCTGCTATTGTTTCTCTATGCATGCTTTTTTTTTAATCAGAAAATGGTCTTCCATTCCAGCGAGCGCTCGATATGGATTCTAGATCCGATCTCGACCTGTTCCTGCATGCCGTAATCTCTCGCCCCCATTTTTTCATAAAAAAAAGCGCGCCGGGTTGCCTTCCAACACCCATACATGCAAAGTGAGGTAGCCGAGATCCTGCAGCCTTCCCCGCATCGTGCGGAACAGCTCCGTTCCCCATCCCGCTCCTTGGTACGCCTTCAGCAAATAAAGCACGTACAGCTCCGCGCTGCCTTCCTCCGCCATGTCCCGGCTTTTGCCTGCTTTGAGAAATCCGACGATCTTTCCCTCGCCGTTCTCCAGCACAAGCGTACAGGAGCCTGCATCGGGAGCGGCCAGAGCCCTTTCCCACATGTCTTGTCTCGGGCCGGTCTCCATCGCCTGCAAATAGGCCGGATCGACAATGTCCTTGTACGTCGTCTGCCAGCTGCTGACTTGAACGCCGGCTATTCCTGCCTCATCGCCCGGCTTCGCGTCGCGGATGCTCATCAGCGCTTCGGATTCCATTCCCGCATCCCCCGCAAGTTTTTTTCCCACTCTACCATAACTGGACGAGGAGGGAAAGTCTTCCCACCCCCCCGGCGCGGAACAGGGTTGATTTCTTCCTTGAACGTCAGAATGAAAAGTACCGAACCTCCTGGTCTTCCCCCTGTCAAGCAGACAAATGAAAAAAGCCGACTGCGGCAGTCGGCTTGTATAGGCAGGCAGCTACGCTGCTGAACGGACAAGAAACCCCTTCAATCCGCCTCCGAGCGGCGGATGAGCTCCGTTCTTTTCGATTCGGCTTCCTCGCGCTCCTTTTTCAAGGCGGCCTTGAGATCGTCGCGCACGCTTCTGTCCCACATGCCTACACCGGTCCGGTATGCGGCGCGCGCATTCAAATGGCCCGCCACCGGCCCCGTGAGGAAGACAAACACGATGCCGAGCAGCAGCTTGATGCTGAACTGCCCTTGCACGGCCGCGAAATACAGGAAAGCCCCGGTCAGGATGAACAGGACGCCGAGCGTGGCGCTCTTGGTAGCGGCATGCGATCGGAGGTACACATCCGGCAGGCGGATGAGGCCGAAGGCGCTGAACAGGCTGATGATGGCGCCGAACAGCACCATGAGGCCCGATGCGGCGGACCAGAAGTCATTCATCCTCCATCACCGCTCCTCTCTCGATGTATCTCGCAAAAGCCGTCGTGCCGATGAAGGTGACGATTCCGATGACCAGAATGATGTCGAAGTAGGCCGACGTTCCCTCCAGCATCCCCAGCACGGCGATCATCGACAGCAGCAGGATGCCGATCGTATCCAGCGCGGCGATCCGGTCCGATATCGACGGACCCTTGAGCAGCCGGTACATGCAGCCGGCCGCAGCCAGGGACAGCAGCGCCAGCGAGATTTCAAGCATAGGGTTCATCATGTTCTCGTCACCTCCATGATCGCTTTTTCAAAGGTGCTGCGGATCTGCTCCTTCAGCTGCTCGGCGTCCCCGATATCGATGGCATGGATATACAGCACCCGGCTGTCATCCGATACGTCCAGCGTCAGCGTGCCCGGTGTCAGGCAGATGAGGCAGGCGAGCAGAGTCAGCTCCCAGCTCGTCTTCAGCTCCGTGTCGATCGCGACAATGCCGGGACGCATGTCCAGTCGCGGCTTCACGATCTGATAGAGCACCTTGAAGCTGGAGGAAAACAGCTCGCGGATGAAGATGCCCAGCAGCCTGATTACGGCCAGCACCTTGCGCAGATAGAATTCCTTCTTGAGGAAGCGGTTCAGGACGGCGATGAACAGCAGGCCGAGGCCGTAACCCGCCAGAAACCTCGGAAAGGTCAAGTCGTTGTACAGAAACATCCAGAGAAACGCAATGATGAGGTTGATCAGAAATTGGGATGCCATCAGACCGGCTCCTTCAATACGGCTTCAATATATTTCGATGGATCGGACAGCGTGCCGGCGGCGGCGCTGGCGGCCTGATAGATCCACTCCGAGCCGAGCCCCATCAGCACGACGATGGCGCAGAGCGCTCCTGCCAGGACGACATGGCCGCGCAGCGGGACGGCGGCGGCAGCCGGCTGTTCCTTGGCTTCTCCGAAAAAAACATCCATGAACAAGCGGATCAGCGTGTACAGAACGATCAAGCTCGAGGCCAGCGAGATGGCTGTCAGCACGAAGCTGTCCCCCTGCAGGCCTCCTTTCACAAGCAGCAGCTTGCCTCCGAAGCCGCTGAGCGGCGGTATCCCGGCAATCGCGAGCGCGGCCGTGAAGAACATCCAGCCGATCCAGGGCTGGCTGCGGATGAGTCCGCCCAGCCTTGCCGCCTTGTCGGTTCCGCGTGCCTGGAGGATGAGGCCGGCCAGCAGGAAGAGCAGAGCCTTGGCAGCCATGTCGTGGAGCAGGTAGAATACGACGCCTTCCAGAGCCGGGCGGTTCGAGACCGACAGTCCGAAGGCGATGAAGCCGATGCTGATGACGATGTTGTAGTTCAGCACCGACAGCAGGTTCCGGTAGGCCAGGGCGCCGGCGGCGCCAAGCGCCATCGTCGCTCCTGCCATCCAGCCGATCCAGGCATGGGTAATGGCCGGATCGTTCGGGAATACAAGCGTGAACGTGCGGACGAGCGCGTACAGCCCGACCTTGGTGAGCAGGGCGCCGAACAGCGCCGCGACGGCCATCGGCGGCGCGCTGTAGGAGCCGGGCAGCCAGAAGAACAGGAACAGGCCCGCCTTGAGCGAGAAGACGACGAGGAAAAAGACGGCGATGACATTCAGAATCCCCCCCTGCCCGGCCGCTGCGACCTTCACCGACAGATCCGCCATATTGAGCGTTCCCGCAACGCCGTACAAGTAAGCGACCGCCGCCACGAACAGCGTCGAGGAGATGATGTTGACGAGAACGTATTTGATCGTCTCCCGAATCTGGATCTTCGTTCCGCCGAGCACGAGGAGCGCATAAGAGGAAATGAGCATCACCTCGAAGCAGACGAACAGATTGAACAGATCCCCGGTCAGGAACGAGCCGTTGACTCCGGCAAGAAGCAGATGGAAGAACGGATAGAAGTAAAATCTCTCCCGCTCCTTCCCTACCGTGCCGAAGGCGTACAGGAGGCAGAACGAGGACACCAGCGTCGCCGCAGCCGCAAGCAGCGCGGCGAAGGGGTCGGCGACGAAGACGATGCCGTAGGGCGGCATCCAGCCTCCCATGTTCAGCGTCTGCGTGCCGGAGCGCAGCACCTGAGCCAGGAGCAGGCCGCAAGCCAGCAGCGTCGCTCCCATGCCGGCGGCGCCGGCAGCCCGCTGGATTCGGACCTTCTCCTTGAAGAAGAAGAGAATGATGGCTGTGCACAAAGGAAAAAGCAGCGGCAGAACGACGAGGTTATTCATGCTCCCGCCCCCTCAGCTGTTCCATGTCGTCGGTGCCGAGCTTCTTGTAGGCCTGATAGGCAAGGACGAAAAACAAGGATGTCACCCCGAAGCTGATGACGATGGAGGTGAGGATGAGCGCCTGCGGCAGCGGATCGGTATACCGCTCCGCTCCTTCTCCGAGCAGAGGGGCGGAGCCCGCCTTGAGCCTGGACATCGTCAGCAGCAGCAGATGCACTCCATGCGTAAGCAGCGAGGTTCCGAGCACGATGCGCAAAAGGCTTTTGGACAAGATGAGATAGACGCCGACGGCGAACAGGATGCCGACGGCTAAAGACATGAACAGCTCCATTTACTTGTCCCTCCCGATGGCTAGGATGATGGTCATGGTGATGCCGACGACGGTCATGTAGACGCCGAGATCGAAGATTACTGCTGTCGCCAGCTCGTTTTTGCCGAAGACGGGCAGGTCTGCATAGCCGAACGTATGGCTCAGGAAAGGGACGCCAAGCACGATCGAGCCGACACCTGTGAGGACGGCCACTCCGATGCCGGCCGCTGCCAGCAGGCGGAAATCGACCGGTATCGCATCGCGCACCGTCTTGATTCCGAACGCCATGGAGAGCAGCACAAGCGCGGAAGACGTCATCAGAGCTCCGATGAAGCCTCCTCCAGGCTCGTGATGGCCTGCGAACAGCAAATAGAGCGAGAAGGTCAGGATGATGAAGATGATGACCTTGGCCAGCGTGCGCAGGATGACGTCATTGCTGCGGACGTCCTCGTAGACGAGGCGGAATTCCTTCTCCCTGACCGTTCCCTTCCGCCGCTCTTCCGGGGCAGGCGGAGGGTGATCAAGGCGTAGATTGCAAAAGCGGCCACGCCGAGCACGACGATCTCCAGCATCGTATCGAAGCCCCGGAAGTCGACCAGAATGACGTTGACGACGTTTTTGCCCCCGGCCAGCCGATAGCTTTCCTTGAGGTAATAGTCCGAGATCGATTCGAAGGAGCGTCCGCTGAATGCCGCGAGGGCGATCAGCGTCATGACGGCCCCGACTCCCAGCGCGATGATGAAGTTGGGCAGCCGGAACCGCAGCGATTCCCGGTCTCTCTTCAAGGCCGGCAGATGATAGAAGCAGAGCAGGAACAGCGTGACCGATACCGTCTCGACGATGATCTGCGTGAGGGCGAGATCCGGCGCGCGGAAGACGACAAAGAAGAGGACGACCATGTAGCCGACCGCACCGGTCAGGATGATCGCCATCAGCCTCGATCTGGCGAACGGCACGGCGGCGGCGGCGGCGATGAGAGCGGTCAGGATGACCGCTTCATAGACCGTCATCGGCGCCAGTCCCTGCAAGGAAATCGCAACTCCTCCCGTCGCGGCTGCTGTGGCGGTCAGGGCCAGGATGAGGAACCCGAACAAGTACATCGTGTAATGCCGAAGCGAACCGGTCATATAGAGCGATGTCAGCCGGCGTCCTGCCCGGTCCACACCTCCGAGAATCCCTCCATACAGTCCGTTCAGGCTTATTGGCGCAGGCAGCGGATCGCGGAGCAGCGCCGCTTTGCGCTGGAGGAAGAAGATTCCCGCGCCGAGCGCGAAGACGCCGGCAGTCATCCATACTTCCGCGGTAAGGCCATGCCAGAGCGTGAAATGCAGCTCCGCTTCCGCCGCTGCGGGATGAATCGACGCGAGAGCCGGAGCGACGAGCGGAGACGCCGTCAAGCCTGGGGCGAGGCCGAGCAGCAGCGCCGCCGCCCCGAGCACGGCAGGCGGAAGCAGCAAGCCGGCAGGAGCTTCATGCGGGCGCCGGTCCGGATCCCCGCTCTCCCGGCCGCCGAACGTGCGGACAATGAACCGCACGCTGTAGGCAAATGTGAACACGCTGCCGAGCCAGGCGATGAGCGGCACGAGAACGACTGGAGTCCTCAGCGGCAAGCCGTGCCTCCAGGCGTCCAGCGCGGAGGCGAAGAACAGCTCCTTGCTGATATAACCGCCGAATGGCGGTACCCCCGCCATGGACAGCGCCCCCAGAAGCGAAATCGTGAAGGTGACCGGCATCAGAGCCATCAGTCCCCCCAGCTTGCGGATATCCCTCGTTCCCGTCTCGTGGTCGACGATGCCGACAGCCATGAACAGCGTTCCCTTGAAGGCGGCATGGTTGACCAGATGCAGGATAGCGGCGGCAAGAGCCGCTGCGGAGAGCATCGATTCCAGCCCTCCTTCCGATCCGGAATGGACCGATCCGAGCCCGATCAACGCCATGATGAGGCCGAGCTGGCTGATCGTCGAATAGGCGAGCAGCGCCTTGAGATCGGTCTGCTTGAACGCACGGAACGAACCGTAAAAGAGCGTGATCAGGCCGGCTCCGATCAGCATGGAGTACCAGACCGCCTGCCCGGCGAAGACCGGCGTCATGCGGGCAGCCAGGTACAAGCCTGCCTTGACCATCGTCGCGGAGTGCAGATAGGCGCTTACCGGAGTCGGAGCTTCCATGGCATCCGGCAGCCAGATATGGAAAGGGAACTGGGCCGACTTGGTGAACGCCCCGAGCAGAATGAGCAGCATGGCCGGGACGAACAAGGAATGTCCCGGAAGCTCGGGAGCGAGAGCGATGATTTTCCGGATGCTGAACGTGTCCGTCTGCAGGTACAGCAGCAGGAAGCCGGCCAGCATGGACAATCCGCCCAGCACGGTGATCAGCATGGATTTCATCGCCCCGTCGCGGGACTGCGGCCGATGATGCCAGAAGGCGATGAGCAGGAACGACGATACGCTGGTCAATTCCCAGAACGCATACAGCGCGATGAGATGATCGGACAGCACGACGCCGAGCATGGCTCCCATGAACAGCAGCAGGCAGACATAAAAGCGGGTTACCGCTTCCTTGTTCCTGTCGAGATAAAACACCGAATACAAGGTGACGAGCACCCCGATGCCCCCGATGAGAAGCGCGAACAGCAGGCCGAGGCCGTCGACCGCCAGATCGAGCCGGATATCCAGCGAAGGCATCCATGGCATGGAGACCTCGACGGCCGTCCCCCCGCTCACTTCCGGGAGCAGCGAAGCAAAATAGACCAGCAGCAGAGCTGGCGCAGGCAGCGCAAGCCAGCCGGCATGGACGCGTCCGAACAGGCGGGACAGCAGCGGCAGCAAGGCGGCCAGCAGAAAAGGGAAAAAGACGACGATGAAGATCAACTGCTTACCTCCTCTTGCGGACTTCGTTCTCTACCAATGGTTCCCAATCGCAGGCCAAAGTAATTGCATTTCTTGTTACATACCCGAAAAAAACGCAAAAAGAGCCCGCTGGTGGCAGGCTCCTCCGAAAAAAACTTGTATGCGATTGGGCACTCGATTTCTGTCAGTCTACCCTGGAACGAGCAGATTGTCAAATCACGCGGGTGTAAAAACGGAATTCCGAGCCGTATCCAAGCCGAAGAATAGCAGACGCAGCCTATGCCCGTGTCAACCTTCCTTGATCAGCGTAATGGCTACCGGCATCGTCAGAGCCGATGCGGAAAGAATGGCGATGATGATCGCTCCCCGGAAGTTTTTTTGCCTCCACAGCGAAGGGATCAGCACTCCGACATAAAGGCTTGCCCATATCGACAACAGCGCAATGAACGCGATTTTCAGGTTTTGTGTCATTTCAGATTCATCTTGTCTCCTTCCACAGCAGGTCCAACCTGGTCTCCATGCCTGCGCATCTGGAAGCGGATATCCAGCCGATATTTGGTCTCCTTGATATGGTCTCTCCACTTGAATGCGTACCAATCCTGCAGCGTGGGAAATGTCGCCCTGACGTGATTGCCGATATGGAAGCAATCCGTGCTCCATTGATGCATCGTTTTGTCCAGTATTTTTGACGTCCGGTCCCTCAATTGCTCTTCGACGGAAGTCTCCAGCTTCTTCTGGTTTTGCGGAAGCGTATAATCGAGCTTCGAGAACGAACCGATCAGATCTCCCTCCATCCGCACCTTGAACGACACCTCGATTTCATCCTTGTTCCTCTTGATGTCCATGTCGGGCTTTTTCTGGGCGCTCATGATGATGCTGAGCGTGAGCTTCTCGTCGGACGGATCGCGGAATTCCAGCGTCGTCTTCTCGAACTCCCCGCGCAGCATGTTCATCATGATCGTTTCATAAGCCGTAAGAAAGCCGACCATTCTTTCCCCCCGGTATACCGCGCTTCCGAAAAAGTCGATCGGGGTTTCGCCCGACCTATGCAAGGTTCCGGCATACTGGTCGCCCTCTATGGGCTGCGAAGCCTTCTTGTCCGAATCTTCATCCGCAATGCGAGCCTTGCCCTTCTCGATATCGGGCCGAGCCGCGGACAGGATTGTCGTCGCTCCGGTGCCTGGCTGCTCCATATCGACGATGAAATCGTGGAATCGGGAGTGATGCGGAGTGACAGCCCCGATATTGTGGGGGTCCAGCTCCAGCTCGAACCAGAGATTGATGTCTTTTTCCATCGTAGGCTTGATGGAATGGATGAACGTATCCGCCCTCCCCTTCGTCGTGATGACGTTGACCGTTCTCCGGAATTCGTCGTTGCGCACAACCTCGCCCAATACCGGCATGACGCCTTTGCGGGCAAGGCTTTCTCCAAGAACGAACACTTTGGAATGGATCAGGGTCAGCCGCCTCGCGACATAGCTTTGGCTGGCCATCAGCGCCGCGGTCAGATTCGACGCCTCCTGGGAGAAGACGTCGACGATCTGCTCCTGGCTCCCGCCGGAGCTGTCTCCGCCTGCGGCGGCGTTGCTGGACTTCGGCATGGCAACTGCAAACGTATAGATGAAATTGCTGCTCGGGCCGGGGTCGACGCCGACGGCCATGATGAACGCCATGTTCTCGGGATCAAGCCGGTCCCAGCAGCCGGACACTAGAGGCAGTCCGACCATCGGCAGCGCCAGCATCGCTCTCAGAAAGCGCCTCATGTCTGCTGCCCCTTCAGCTTGCTCTTGATCATGCCGAGGAGCCAGGTCAGCATGGGGATCCCGATGCTCACGAGCGAGCCGTACGTCCGCAGATATTGGCCATCCCATAATACGGCCTCCATCTCGCTGCCGGGAAGAATGGAACAAGCGTACACGAGAAGAGCGAGCGGAAAGATAACCGGCTGGACCTTCGGCAGCTTCATCATCTGAGAGAGCGTGGCCGCCGAGCAGTATAAGCCGATGGCCAGCTTCACGACGGCGCAGATGAGCCAGGAAATGAGAAAGACGCTTTCCAGCCTCTGGATCCATCGGCCGAAAATGACGAGCCGGCTGAGCTCGAACATCGGCACATTCAGACGGATGGCCGTCGGATAAGGGAAAACGAATAAGTAAACGAACGTCGTAATGAAGATCGTGAAGGCCGATACCGACATGCACCACCAGGCAGCCTTCGGCCACTGGCTTGTCTTTCTCAAGCGGGGAAGGAGAAAGCCGAAAACGAGCATTTCCGAGAACAAGGAGCTCTTCACGAGTCCAAGCGACAGCACCCGCGAGCGTCCCGTGCCCCAGAACGGCAGCAAGGCGTCCGGCTCGAAATGGGTCATCAGGCCTCCCATGAGCACGATGACGACGCTCGCCACGATCAGGCCAGCAGCCGACCAGCAGAAGCGGCCGATGGCTTCCAGTCCGGCATAGGCCACGACCGCAATCGGAATCAGCATGGCGATCATGATGATGTTCATCGGCGTTCGCGGCAAAATGTCGGAGGCCAGCAGCTCCGAGAACTCGCGAAGCACGAGAAACGTAATCGTAAAGAAAAAGGTGAAATAGACGAGATTCCATATCGTCCCCAGCCAAGGTCCCCATATCTCCTCCGTCGCCTCGATCAAGGTCGAGCCTCCCGAAGCATGGCGGAGAACCCCCCGGATCGACCACCAGGTGAGCGGGCACAGCATGGCGGCGATGAGGGCGATGATCCATGCCGCCGTCCCTCCTATTTCCGCCAGCGACCTCTGAAAAGGAAGAAAAATCTTGGCGATAATGAAGATGATCCCGATCGATGCCGTTTCGCGCACGCCGATACGATGCGTATTCAAGAGGATTCTCCTCCTTTGGCAGGGCCGGATTCCATGCTGTCGTTGCCGTTCTGCTCATCCGGAATTTTATTCATGTCCTTCGGATGAACCGAGATTGGCCGCTTCACCTGCTTCTGCAAAGGAGCCCGGATCAGCGTATCCCGGGTCGGCCGCCGCGGCGCCAGAGGAGACAGGCTCGGCACTCCGAAGCGGTTGCCCGCCATCCAATACGTCCACAGCATGATAGACAGCAGAATGACGCCGACCAGACCGAGGAAAGAGGCGCAGGCCAAATAAACGAATCTCAGGATGCGCGTCGTGAACTGCATGTTGTAATTCGGAATCGTATAGGAGGCAAGCGCCGTGGCCGAGGTGACAATGACGATGATGGGGCTGACGATATTCGCCTGAACCGCGGCTTGCCCAAGAATCAGCGCCCCGACGATTCCGATCGTCGGGCCGATCACGCTCGGGATGCGGACCCCGGCTTCCCGGATCAGCTCGAACATCGATTCCAGCAGGAACGCCTCCGCCGAGACGGGAAGCGGCACGGATTCGCGCGTGCCGGCAATGGCGAGAACGAGCGTCGTCGGAATCATTTCATGGTGGTAATTGGCAATGGCTACATAGAGGGAAGGCAGGTAAAGGGACATGAAGAAGCCGACACTGCGCACGATTCTCAGAAAGGTGCTGTAATGCCAGCGCAAATAGCTGTCCTCGGCTGTCTGCAGGAACAACGGAAATTGGGCCGGCACGATCAGGGCGAACGGAGAATTGTCCACCAGTATGCCGACAAAGCCATCGGCCAGCTGCGCCGCCACCCGGTCAGGTCTCTCCGTGCTGAGAATGGCGGGGTAAATGGAATTGGGATGGTCCTCGATCAGCTGCTCCACCATCCCGCTGTCGCCGATATAGTCGATGCGGATAGACGCAATGCGCCGCCGCACTTCATTGACGAGCTCCTCGTTGGCGATCGACTTCAAGTAGGCGAAGGAAATCCGCGTTCGCGAAAGGCTTCCGATCACTCCCGATTCGACGATGAGATCCGGGGTGCTCAGACGTCGACGGATCAACGATATATTCGTACGGATGTCCTCCGTGAAGCCTACCTGGGAGCCAAGTACGACATTTTCCGTTTTTGGAGCCTCCAGCGCCCGCTTCTCCATGCCCTCGACATCCAGGATGCCCGCCGAGTCGACGCCGTCGATGATGACGACCGCCGAGCCGATGACGATGGCGTTCGCGATGTCTCCCATGAAGCAGGAGGATTCCATTTGTCCGTTCGTAAAAACGGAAGAGGCCATGTCCGAAATTTCCAGCCGGCTCTCATCCGCTCCTGAGCCTCAGGAGCAGCGCGCCCCTCAGCCGAGCGCCAAGCCGTTCACCAATACGCCGAGCGACCAGCTGGAGATTCCCGCTTTCCTGCGCAACAACCGCCCGCGCGGCGACCGCTGATCCGCAGTCCCTACCCAGACCGCATCTTCCGACGGAAGATGCGGTCTTTTTCTATGCCTAAAAACCGACAAGGCCCCGGTCAAAGCCTTGTTCATCTTCATTTTATCGTGGTCGAAAAGAGGAGAATCAGCTCCGCCGCGCCTCTAAGCTTCCGACAAAATTAGTTGCGGCGCCGCGCCAGGTTTAGACAGACATTGTGCTTGGCGCTGCACTATACTTGTTTCTATCGTTCCCCGGCCTGCTCTGCCGACAGAGCCGGACGGTGCCGAAGGGTGGACAGGAGGGTGGCTTCAGCTGGCCGTATACGTCGATGTGCTGTTTCTCAAGGAGCTGATGGTGGACGGCTCCATGCTGCTGCTCACTGCCTGGGTGCGCGGAATCAAGGCCAAGCCGTGGCGGGTATTGACCGCTGCCGCCATCGGCGGGATCTATGTGACCTTGATGCTTTTTCCGCCGCTCTCCATGCTGTTTACCGTCATCGTCAAGGCGGCTATATCGCTGATTATAATCGCGGTCGCCTTCGGTTATGCCGATACCCGAAGCTTTGCCCGTCTTGTGGGAACGTTTTATGCGGTCAATTTCGTAGCGGCCGGCGCCGTTCTCGGCATCTACTATTTTCTTATGCAGGGCTCCGGAAAAGTATGGAGGACGATGACGCTGCTCCGGCATGGAGTCGCATTCGAAGTGCAGATGGGCGGCGTATACGCGTTCAGCTTCCTATGCATCGGCTTGTATGTCTTCCGCAGCGTCGTCAGCGCACGAAGGCAGAAGGAGCTGGTGCTGACTCATCTGGCTGAAGTTTCCGTCATCATCGGCGGCAAGGAGCATCGCTGCACCGGTCTCGTCGATACGGGCAACCAGCTCTACGATCCGCTCTCCCGGACACCGGTCATGGTGATGGAAGCCTCGCTGTGGGAGGACGAGATCCCTCCCGGCTGGATGCAGGGAATCCGGGATTCCCAGGTGGATCGGCTGATCGCCGGGCTTGGACAAGAGGAATTTCCCTGGCAGGACCGCCTGCGGCTCGTCCCCTACCGCGGAATCAACAAAGGGACGCAGTTCATGCTCGCCGTCAAGCCGGATACAGTCGTCATCGTGAGAGAAGGACAACGGAGCGAATCGAGCAAAGTGCTCATCGGACTGGATGGAGGCAAGCTGGCAGCTGACGGCTCTTACCGCGCTATCATCCACCCTTCGCTGGTGGAGCATCGGGCCGGCTGACCAACAAAAGAGGAGATGGGGACTATAATGGTTAAATTCCGGCTGAATATGCAGTTGTTCTATTACCGCCTGCTGTTTTTGCTCGGGCTGAAAAGCCAGGAAATATATTATATCGGCGGCAGTGAAGCGCTCCCTCCCCCGCTTACGCGCGAAGAAGAGGAATACTTGCTGGAGAGGCTTCCGTCCGGGGACAGCGCGATCCGCGCCATGCTCATCGAGCGCAACCTGCGGCTTGTCGTCTACATCGCCCGCAAGTTCGAGAATACCGGCATCCACATCGAGGATCTGGTATCGATCGGAGCCATCGGCCTGATCAAGGCTGTCAATACGTTCGATCCCGAAAAGAAGATCAAGCTGGCTACGTACGCTTCGCGCTGCATCGAGAACGAGATTCTGATGTTCCTGCGCCGCAACAGCAAGACGAGGACGGAGGTATCGTTCGACGAGCCGCTGAACATCGACTGGGACGGCAACGAGCTGCTGCTCTCGGACGTGCTCGGCACCGAGAACGACACGATCTATCGGAACATCGAGGAGCAGGTCGACCGCAAGCTGCTGCACAAAGCGCTCGACAAGCTGACAGAGCGGGAGCGCATCATCATGGAGCTGCGTTTCGGGCTTGCCGACGGGGAAGAGAAGACGCAGAAGGATGTCGCCGATCAGCTCGGCATCTCGCAATCCTATATTTCCCGCCTCGAGAAGCGGATCATCAAGCGCCTGCGCAAGGAATTCAACAAGATGGTCTGATGTGCAGGCAGCGGCCTGGAGCAGACCAAAAGCAGCGGATTGAAGATCGGGCAGGCAGAGCCCGGACATGGAAAAGCTCCGAGCATGCAAAAAGCTCCGAGCATGGCAAAAAGCTCCGAGCATGGCAAAAAGCTCCGAGCATGCAAAAAGCTCCGAGCATGCAAAAAGCTCCGAGCATGCAAAAAGCTCCGAGCATGCAAAAAGCTTCGAGCATGCAAAAGCCGGCCTCTCCATAGAGGGCCGGCTTTTTGTTGGGAAGGACAGGCTGAATGGGGGAGTCTCAGGAAAGGCCGAGCGCGCAGCGTGCGGCATGGATGCCGCTGGCCGCCGCCTGGGAGAGCGAATGGGTCGAGCCGGAGCAGTCTCCGATCGCATACAGCCCTTCGATTTCCGTCTGGAAGCGGCAGTCGACTGCCAGTCTGGGAGCATAGAATTTGCCGTCTAGCGCATAGAGAAGCGCATCGCCGTCAAGACGTTCGCCGAGCAGCCGTTCCAGCGCGGACAGGAATTCCATGGCGGCTCGAACATACAGCTCCGGCAGCTCCTCGGCCAGATTTCCCGGATCCGCCTCGATCGACGGCCTGATCCGGCTGGAGCGGATGCCTTCCGGGCTGGAGGAGCGCCCGCGGCGGAGATCGTCCAGCCTTTGGACGGCCAGGCGATCCCCGCCACGGTTGACCTTCCCCAGCACTTGCCGGGCGCATGCATCGGCCTCCTGCAGGGTTGGGAAGTGGCGCGGAACGAACAGGGTGAAGTTGAGGTTGGCGCTTTTGCTTCCTTGTTCCTTGAAGTTCTGGCCGTCGGCCATGACGAGGCCCTCCTGATGCTTGCGGATGATGCGGCCGCTTGGATTCATGCAATAGGTTGTCGCCGAGAAGCCGTCCCCGTCATAGCGCAGCTTGGTTTCGAACGTTTCCTGAAGGATGGAATCCAATTGCCCTCCCGCCATTTCCAGCCGGATGCCGAGATCCAGCCGGGTCTGCCTCGCTTCCAGGCCGAGCGTCGGAAGCAGTTGCTCCAGCCAGCCGCTGCCGCTGCGTCCCGTGGCGAGAAACACCTTTTTCGACGGCAACGTCCGTCCATCCGAGAGGCGAAGGATGAAGCCTCCTGAATTCTTGTCCAGCGAGACGACCTCGGTCCGGAAGCTGAAATCCGCCCATGCCGACAGAGCTTCATAGAAGCCGTCCAGCACTTGCCGCGACAAGCGGGTGCCCAAATGGCGGACGGTCGAGCTGAGCAGCTTCAAGCCGCCGGCCTCCGCCCTGGCGGCAAGGCTGCTGCTGTGCGTCCGGTAAGGAACGGCTTCGGCGGCCCCGTACAGGCACAGGATGCGGTCGGCCTCGTCCAGCCTTTCCATCGCGAGCCGTTCTCCGAGCAGCCCTTCCAGCTCGCCGCCGAAGTCGGTCGTGAAATTGTATTTTCCTTCGGACCGGCCAAGTCCGCCGAATCCGATGTAGGCTTCGCAGGCGTCGCACTGGCAGCTGCCTCCCTGCTCCAGCGGGCAGCTTCGTTCCCTCGGCGGCTTTCCTTTGTCCACCACCAGCACCTTGAGTCCAGGAGCGGCCTCCATCAGGGCGTGGGCGGCGAAGATGCCGGCGACTCCGGCGCCAATGATCGTGACATCATACATGAATGAACGCTCTCCTTTATGCTTTCATTTTAGCATGGGAACAGGCCTTCGAACATGTTGCGGCGCCGGCGCGAGGGAGGGAAGGTTTGAATAAAGCCAAAAAAGGGTTTGACCCTGAGAATGACTATCAATTAGTATAGAGTTTATACAGAATTTTGTATCAAAACCAACCGGAAAAGAGTGAAGACATGCTCCGCCGATTTTTCTCTCATTACCGCCCGTTCCTGGGCCTCTTCATCCTTGACTTCACCTGCGCCGTCGTCGCGGGCCTGCTTGAGCTCGCATTTCCGGTCGCGGTCCAGCAGTTCATCAACAAGCTGCTGCCGGGCGGGGACTGGCAGCTGATCGTCTGGGCTTGCGTCGGCCTGCTGGCGATCTATGCGCTGAATACAGTGCTGAACTATGTCGTCAACTACTGGGGACATATGCTTGGCATCAACATCGAGACGGAGATGCGGCGCAAGCTGTTCGCGCATGTGCAGAAGCTGAGCTTCCGCTTCTTCGACAACAACAAGACCGGCCACCTCATCGGGAGAATGACCAACGACCTGACCGAGGTCGGCGAAGTCGCCCATCACGGTCCGGAGGATGTATTCATCGCCGTCATGACGCTGCTGGGCTCGTTTGCCCTGATGGCCTACATCAATCTGGAGCTGGCGCTGCTCACGTTCGTCATCGTTCCGATCATGGCCTGGCTCGTTATCTTCTTCGGCCGCCGGATGGGCTCGACCTATGGCCGGCTGTTCGGCAATGTCGGCAGCTTCAACGCCCGCATCGAGGACAATGTCGGCGGCATCCGCGTCGTGCAGTCTTTTGCCAACGAGGAGCATGAGAACAAGCTGTTCGCCGTCGACAACCAGAACTTCCGCACGACCAAGCTGATGGCCTACAAGACGATGTCCAAGAGCATCAGCATCACGTACATGCTCATGCGCCTGATCACCATCTTCGTCATGATCGCGGGAGCCTGGTTCATGATCGAAGGGCGAATCAACCTCGGCGACTTCATGGCGTTCATCCTGCTGTCGAACGTTTTCTTCAAGCCGATCGAGAAGATCAACGCCGTCATCGAGAGCTATCCGAAGGGAATCGCCGGCTTCAAGCGGTATTGCGAAATCATGGACACGGAACCCGATATCCAGGATAA
Source organism: Paenibacillus sp. P22 (assembly GCF_000469945.2). Taxonomy (NCBI): domain Bacteria; kingdom Bacillati; phylum Bacillota; class Bacilli; order Caryophanales; family Paenibacillaceae; genus Paenibacillus; species Paenibacillus sp. P22. Next base: position 27,926 of record NZ_CBRA020000003.1, read on the forward strand.
GCCCGGCGCCGCCGAGCTGAAGAACGTCAGCGGCAGCATCGAATTCAGCCATGTCTCCTTCGGCTACGAGCCGGATCGTCCGATTCTGAACGATATCAGCCTCAGCATCAAGCCGGGAGAGACGGTCGCCTTTGTCGGTCCGTCCGGAGCCGGCAAGACGACGATCTGCAGCCTGCTGCCGCGTTTCTACGAGGTGGAAGGAGGCTCGATCAAGGTGGACGGCAAGGACATCCGGGACGTGAAGCTGGATTCGCTGCGCCGCCAGATCGGCATCGTGCAGCAGGACGTCTTCCTGTTCTCCGGCACGATCCGCGAGAATATCGCCTACGGCAACCTGCAGGCGAGCGAAGAGGAGATCTGGGAAGCGGCGCGCCGGGCGTCGCTGGACGAACTGATCCGCAGCATGCCGGAAGGGATGGATACCGTCATCGGCGAGCGCGGCGTGAAGCTGTCCGGCGGACAGAAGCAGCGCATGTCCATCGCGCGCATGTTCCTCAAAAATCCGCCGATCCTCATCCTGGACGAAGCGACGTCTGCTCTCGACACCGAGACGGAGGCGGCCATCCAGGCCGCGCTGGCGGAGCTGTCCGTCGGACGCACGACGCTGGTCATCGCGCACCGGCTGAGCACGGTCCGCAATGCCGACCGCATCGTCGTCGTGAGCAAGGACGGCATCGCGGAGCAGGGCAAGCATCAGGAGCTGATCGCCGCGGGCGGCATCTACAGCCGCCTGCATGTGGCCCAGGCGAGCCAAGCCTAAGGGGAAGCAGGCTGCCGCAGGGGAATCAAATTCCGCAAGCCGGATTCATGCAGATGCGCGAGCTTCCTCCCTGCAAGGCAGGCCTCTCTTATTGGATACTGGATGCAGCTCTGCGTTCTGTCTACAGGTAGAAACCGCCAGGCTGCCTGTTTTTATGTCAGTAGGGGAGCTGGCTGGCGGCGGCGCGCTGGAAAGGCCGCATCGCCGTCTTCAAGGTCCCGCATCCGGCCGGAAGAGGCTTTGGCCCGCATGGAAATGGTTGCTTCCCGTCCGATCGCTTCCTACAATGAAAAGGACGACAAGGGAGGCGACGATCCATGAAAGCGAACTGCACGATTCTCGACGATTATCAGGAAGCGGCTTTGAACTATGGGGATTGGGGCCGCCTGGAAGACAAGCTCGAGCTGTCGGTGCTGACAGAGCATTATGACAGCGAGGACGAGCTGGCGGAGATGCTGAAGGACGAGGAGATTCTTGTCATCATGCGGGAGAGGACGCCGTTCCGGGAATCGCTGCTGGCCCGGCTGCCGAAGCTGAGGCTGCTCGTGACGACCGGCATGCGCAACGCTTCCGTGGACCTGGACGCGGCGCAGCGGCTCGGCATCGCGGTCAGCGGCACGCGCGGCAGCTCGGAGGCGCCGATCGAGCTGACCTGGGCGCTGCTGCTCGGCCTGGCGCGGCATGTCCGCGTCGAGACCGACTCCTTCCGCAGCGGCGGACCTTGGCAGAGCACCGTCGGCAGCGACCTGAACGGCCGCACCCTCGGCCTGCTCGGGCTGGGGAGGATCGGAACCCGCGTAGCCGAGATCGGGCGGGCATTCGGGATGAATATTCTGGCATGGAGCCAGAACCTGACCGAGGAGCGGGCGGCTCAGGCAGGCGTCCGTCTGGCGGCTTCCAAGGAAGCCCTGCTGGCGGAGAGCGATTATGTGTCCGTGCATCTCGTTCTGAGCGGCAGGACCCGCGGCTTGCTGGGCGCGGAGGAGCTGGCGCTCATGAAGCCGACCGCCTTCCTGATCAATACGTCCCGGGCGGGCATCGTCGACCAGGAGGCGCTGATGTCTGCCTTGAAGGAAGAGAGGATCGCAGGCGCGGGGCTTGACGTCTTCGACGTCGAGCCGCTGCCGGAGGACCATCCTTACCGGACGCTGCCGAACGTGCTGGCGACGCCGCATATCGGCTACGTGACGGAGAGCAACTACCGGCTCTATTTCGAGGATGCGGTGGAGGACATCGAGGCTTATTTGGCGGGCCGTCCGATTCGTCCGGTTCAGCCTACAAGGGCTGATGAGACCGGGCATGCCGTGCAGCGTGGCGGCAGGCGGGATTTGCAGCAAGCATTCGGCATCCGGCATGAAGCCGGACGGCATGAATAAACATGCGTCGCCAAGGCTCTGAACGTGTTTCCGCCGGAACGAGAAATTGCATGGCCTATCAAGCTGTCTGTGATCCGCCCCGGGCGGATCAAGACAGCTTGTTTCTTTTTTTAGGAAACGATTGACATTTCTAGTGTATGATGCGCATAATACACTTATCGAGTGTATGAACTACATAGTACACACACGAACCGAGGTGCGAGATGGCAGGCGAAGAGGAGTGGCCGGAAGCGGCATTCAACAGCAGGGATCCGGTTTATTTGCAGGTAGTCAAGCAATTCAAGGAAATGATCGCGACCGGGCGGCTGCGCGGCGGCCAGACCGTTCCTTCGCGCAGGGAGCTCGCCTCCCGCATGAAGATCAACCCCAATACAGCCCAGAAAGCGTACAAGGAAATGGAGGATCAGAACTTGATCGTGACCGAAGGAAATTCGCCGAGCCATATTACGACGGACGCCGACGTGCTGAGGAAGATCCGCTCCGAGCTGCTCGGCGAGGCGGTGGAGGCGTTCGTGGAGTCGGTCCGCAGGCTGGAAGCGCCCGTGGAGGAATTGGTGGAGCTGGTCCGGGAGAAATATGGAAGGCCTTCCGCTGCCGCCGACAACAATCATGATGGAGCAGGAGGGGGCCAGCGATGATCGAGGTCAGCGACATCCGCAAGCGGTACCGCCGCAAAAATGTTTTGAACGGGATTTCGTTCAAGGCGGAGAAAGGTCGGATCACCAGTCTCATCGGTCTGAACGGCGCCGGCAAATCGACGATTCTGAAGGCTATTATGGGACTTACGCCGGTTGATGGCGGAAGCATCCGCATCGGCGGCCAGCCTCTTTCCCCGGAGATCTACCATACGATTGCTTTTGTCCCCGATCGGCTCACGCTGCCGGGTTCCATGAAGCTGCGGGACGGCTTGCAGCTGATGTCGGATTTCTATCCCCGCTGGAATGCCGAAAAAGCCGAGGATTTGATGAGCTTCTTCCGCCTCGAGCGCGGAGAGCGGATCGGCCGGCTGTCGAAGGGGACAGCGGCCAAGTTCAACCTCGTGCTCGGCATGGCGCAGGACGTCGACTACGTGCTGATGGACGAGCCGTTCTCCGGCATTGACCTGTTCAGCCGCGAGAGGATTGCCGAGGTATTCACGAGCCAGCTGGTCGAGGATCGCGGAGTGCTCATAACGACGCATGAGATCGGCGACATCGAGCATCTTGTCGATCGGGCGGTGATGCTGGATCAGGGTCATGTGATCCGCGACTTCGACTGCGAGGAGTTGCGCAGCGATCACGGCAAGTCGATCATCGACGTCATGAGGGAGGTATATCGGACTTGAAAACGTATTTGAAGCTGGTGCATTTGGAAATCTACCGCTTCCGCCTTGTGCTTCTCGGGCTGATGGCCATGACGTCCGCCATCCAGCTGATCGGCTTGCAGCTGGCGATGAGGGATCGGCTTCAAGCCATTCGCGGGCAATTGACCCGCGAAGGATTGTCTCTGGCCCAATATGCGGAGAGATATAACGGTATTCCGCTGGGCGAGATTTGGTCTCATAGAGAGAGCTGGATGACATTCCCGATCGTGATCTGCATCGGCGGGATCGGATTGTATATTTTCCTCATCTGGTACAGGGACTGGTTTGGCAGGTCGGCTTTTGTCTATCGGCTGCTGATGCTGCCGCATTCGAGATTCCTCCTGTATGTGTCCAAATTCACAGCGCTGATGACGTTCGTGTTCAGCCTGTTCGCCCTGCAGATAGGCATCGTAGCCGTTCAGATGACGATGTACCGGCTGCGTATGCCCGACGAGCTGCGCGTTCCGCGAACTCTGGTCGATACGATTCGAGGCATGGATCTCGTCCTCTTCATTCCGGTGCGCCTGCATGAATTTCTGTTGGTCTACGGATTCGGATCGGTATTCGTGCTCTTGCTGTTCACGACCATTCTTATGGAGAGAAGCTATCGGTTCAAAGGATTGCTTGCCGGATTGGCCTACACGGCAGGGACGTTGATGCTGGTCGCATGGATGTGGGGCCAAGCGGAAAGAGGGACGGCCTTGCTGTATCCTTCCGAGCTGCTGGCGGCTGCAATCGCACTCATGCTGCTCAATGCGGCGCTGTCGCTGTGGCTCGGCAGATGGCTGCTCCGCACCAAAGTCGCGGCCTAAGGAGGAACTATGAGAAGAAGATACGGATACAGCATCGGGCTTGCTGTCCTAAGCGCCGCCGTCCTGGCCGCTTATGCGGGAGCCGCCGGCTCCGACAGCAATCCCCCATACAAGCTCGTTACACTGGAAGGAAGCACGGAGGCGATGAAAGGCTTCGTCTTGGAAGGACTCGGTTCCCGCTTGTCGGCGGATGGACGCAGGGAAAGGACGGGAAGCCGGTTTTTATCCGCTCCCTTCGACGATCTGATCCAGCCTGACCGCTATTCTTCCGAGCGGAACCAGCTCATTATCGCCCATCGTTCCTTCATGCGCGGGCATCGGCAGGATGAGTCGTTCTACCGGGACGGGAATTTCGTCATCGGTGCCGATATGGACGACAGCCTTTCGTCCGTCAAGATTCGTATTCTGGATCTTGCCGGTTCCGGCAGCAAGGAATTCACCGTGCCCGTTCGGGCGAATGCTGCGAAGGCGGACAATCCCCTTTACCAGGACAAGACCGTTCTGGACATCCAGCGGATAGAAAACCGCATCCACCTGCTGGTGCGCGGACAGCATGACAGCCCGGGCAATGGCCCGGCGATCTGGACTTTTACGGATTATATCGTCGACAAGGAGAGCGGGGAGCTGCTGCAGGCGGAGGAAATTTACCAAACGGTCCCGGATCCCGACCCTTATACGGAGACTTCGGTCGAGCTGATCGCCGAGGTGCGGGAGCTTGAGCCCTCTTCTTCCGTGATGCTCAATGTGAAGACGATCAAGCGCAAGGGTCCGGATGCCGCTAGGTCCGAACAGGATCTGGTTTTGAAAGATTGGCGCATCATCGGCTACGATTACGCCAGCGGCGATACCTGGGATCTGCCCAAGGCGGGAATGGATCGGCTCAAGCAAGGGCTTGCGCCGAGGCTGCACGAAGGAAAGCTCTATGCATTCAACGAGCGGAATGCCGAGCCGCTCATTCATGTCCTCGACACCCGGACGGGAGAGCCGTTGGCAGAGCCTTTGAAGCTTGATCGTAGCGGCAGCGCGGGATTGCGCAGCATCCGGCTCGAGAAGGGATTGATATACGACAACCTGATCCTGAATAAAATACCTACCGTCGTGGTCTACGAGGAGAAGACGCGCAAGGTTGTATACCGCGGCGCCGTAGAGCGGACGGACAGCGATTCGCAGAGTGTGGACTACCAGTATTTCCAGTTCAACTACTACGGGGAATGACTCCCGTTTTCCTTATTTGCCGAGGCCAAGCGCCGAGGCTTTTTTTTTCGTCGAATTACTGCTCGGCAATTCCACGCCGCCAGTCGTTTGGATGCGTTTCCAGGCTTCTGGCGGCTCTGTCGGACGGTGTCGGAACAGGAATAAAAATGAAGCCCGAGGAGATAATGCTTATTAATGTTTCTCCTTGGGAGGTAGTCACAATTGACCCGAAATAAAGTCGAGATCTGCGGAGTGGATACTTCCAAACTCCCCGTGCTTACGAACGTCGAAATGAGGGAGCTGTTCACCGCTCTCCAGACCCAGAACGAGTGGTCCGCAAGAGAGAAGCTCGTGAACGGGAACCTGAGGCTCGTCCTCAGCGTCATCCAGCGGTTCAACAACCGGGGAGAATTCGTGGACGACCTGTTCCAGGTCGGCTGCATCGGACTCATGAAGGCCATCGATAATTTTGACCTCAGTCAAAACGTCAAGTTTTCCACATATGCCGTCCCTATGATCATCGGCGAGATCCGCCGCTACCTGCGGGACAACAACCCGATCCGGGTATCGCGCTCGCTGCGGGATATCGCCTACAAGGCGCTGCAGGTCCGCGACAGCCTCACGAACCAGAATTCCCGCGAGCCGACGATCTTCGAGATATCCGAGGCGCTCGGCGTGCCGAAGGAGGACGTCGTCTTCGCCCTGGACGCCATCCAGGATCCGGTTTCCCTGTTCGAGCCGATCTATCATGACGGCGGCGACCCGATCTACGTGATGGACCAGATACGGCAGCTGCATCACCTTCGTCTCCCAAGCGGCCCATGACAGCGGCATCGCGGAGCGGCTCGGCCTGCAGAAGCGGGTGGAGCCGGTCAAGGGCTGCCGGACAGTATCCAAAAAAGACATGATCCACAACGACGCCACCCCCGTCATCGAGGTCGACCCGGAAACCTACAAGGTGACGGTGGACGGTATCCATGCGGCCTGCGAGCCTGCGGAAAGCGTGCCGATGGCGCAAAGGTACTTCTTATTCTGACCTCTGGCGCCGGAAGCCGCGGGGCTTCTTCCAGTCCTCCGGCCAACTGGCTCGTGCTGCAGCAGCTGCTGGACTCGGCGCTGCCGATCGGAGGCTTCTCGCACAGCTTCGGCTTGGAGACGCTGATCCAGGAAGGCGGCATCCGCAGCGCTGCCGATCTGGAGCAGTATTTGCGCGCCATGCTGGAGCAGAGCTGGGCGACGACGGATGCGCTGGTCGTCTCCGCCGTCTATCGGGATGCGCCGGCAGGGGAGTATCGGCGGTTATGGGCGGCTGAGCGCATCGTGCATGTCCAGCGCATCGGAACCGAGACCCGCTCCGGGATGGAGAAGATGGGACGGCGCCTGCTGGCGCTGGCGGCGTCGATCTATCCGGGATGCCGCATGGAAGAGCTGGAGAAGGCATACCGGGAAGGGGAATGCCTGCTGACCCATCCGCTCGTATTCGGCTGGATCTGCTGGCAGAGCGGCATCGGGCGGGAGCAGGCCGTGCAGGGGTGGCTGTACGGCAGCATCAGCAATGCGGTGAACAGCGCTCTGCGCCTGATGGCCATCGGACAGACGGAAGCCCAGCGCATGCTGGCCTTGCTGTCGGCGGATGCCGGACGGGCCGCCGGAATAACGCTCGGCATGGAGCCGGAAGAGGCTTGGAGCAACATGCCTTTCGCCGAGCTGGCCATGATCCGCCACGAGACGCTGTACTCGCGATTGTTCATGTCCTGAACCTGTTCAACGGCCGGTTTCCTGCCATCCCATACCGAGAGGAAGAACGAGGGATGAGTTCGGCACGGGATGACGAGTGGACGCGGAAGACGGCCGGATTGGCCGGACGATGGGCGGCGGGGCCTCATTTCCCCGACCCGCACCGTCACCCTGAAGATTAGCGGCAAGGAATGAGCTTGATGGAAGACATAGATTGAATCCAAACCAACTTATTGCCTGGGAGGCGTACATTATGTGCCAAGGACAAGGACATACGCATGTGGAATGGGAGACGAATCCGATCCCGGCGGGGAGGCCGATCCGGATCGGCATCGGCGGACCGGTCGGCTCCGGCAAGACCAAGCTGGTGGAGCGCCTGGCGGAAGCGCTGAAGGATAAATACAGCCTGGCGGTCATTACCAACGACATCTATACCAAGGAGGATGCGCGGATATTGGCGGCGACAGGCGTTCTTCCGGAAGAGCGGATCATAGGCGTGGAGACGGGCGGCTGCCCGCATACGGCTGTGCGCGAGGATGCTTCGATGAATTTCGAGGCGATCGAGGAGCTGCAGAGCCGGTTCTCTCCGCTCGAGCTTATCTTCATCGAGAGCGGCGGCGACAATCTGGCTGCCGCGTTCAGCCCCGAGCTGGCGGACCGGTTCATCTACATCATCGACGTTGCCCAAGGGGAAAAAATACCGCGCAAGGGCGGCCCGGGCATCATGCGATCCGACCTGCTCGTCATCAACAAGACCGACCTTGCTCCTCATGTAGGAGCGAGCCTCGAGGTGATGGAGGCGGACTCGCGCCGCATGCGCGGCGACCGGCCGTTCGTCTTCTCCAATCTGTTCGGAGGCGAAGGGACGGCGGAGATCGCCGCTTGGCTGGAGCATGAAATCGCCCATGCCCAGGGCAGAAGCCATACCCATCACGAGCACGGCCATGCTCATGGCGAGAGCGCCGCGGCCTCCGAAGCGGCTGCCGGCGGATACGGACACTCCCATTGAGCACGGTCCCGGAAGCGGGAGCGCCGAACGGCATCCGGGTATCCGAGCTTCGGGCGACATTCGAGCATCGATCCGGCGCAACGCGGCTGCAGGAGCGCTATCATACTTCGCCCATCAAGATCGCCAAAAGCTTTCCGCTCGGCAGCGGAGCGGGCATTCTCGTCATGGATGTGTCGCCGGGCATGCTGGAAGGCGACGCGTACCGGATGGACTGGACGGCCGGCAGCGATACGATGGTCCAGATATCCAACCAGTCGTTCCTCAAGGTGCATCCGTGTCCTGGAGGCGGCGGCGCATCGCTGCGGCAGCGGTTCAGCATCGGCGAGAATGCGGTCATGGAACATATGCCCGAACCGGTCATGCTGTTCGGAGATGCGTCTTTCGCCTCGGATACGGAAGTGATGCTCGCTCCCGGCGCCTGCTGGATGCAGGCCGAGGCGCTCTGTCCGGGCCGGACGCTGCGCGGAGAAGTATTCCGCTACCGCCGCCTGGACAGCAAGCTTGCCGTATACGAGGATGGAGAATTGATCTATCGCCAGCACCAGCGCATTATTCCCGGCGAGCAGCTGCTAGGCGCGCCGGGAAGCTGGCAGGGGATGACCCATTGGGGAACCTTCTGCGTGTTCTCGTCGCTGGTGGACCGCCGGCTGGAGGAGAAGCTGCGCGAAGCGATGGATTCTCTCCAGCCGGTGCCCGGGCGCGAGGTCGTCAGCGGCGTCTCGCTGACATGGAGAAGCGGCCTCGTGGTGCAGGCCGGAGCCCGCAGCGCGTGGACGCTGCAGCGGGCATTGGAGCATGCCTGGCTGACGGCAAGAAAGCTGTTGAGGCCGGATTTGCCGGACCCGCTCCGTAAAGCTTTGAACTAAACTTTTTGAAACCTGACCGTCCTGCTCTGCGTAGTTCAAGGATTGAGGCAGCCTTTGCCCATCTTGAACGAACGGGGCTGCGTCGTGTCAGGTTTCTTTTTTAGCTTTACATTGAAGATTTTTAGAGGAAAAGGATATAATAACCCCAACTTACTTCCAAAGGGGTCTGGAGGTGAAAGAAGCATGGTCAATGAAGCGGTATCGCAAGAGCTGATCAGACAGCTGGATGACCGGTTCAGACTCGTCCGCAAGCTCATCAACTCCGAATGGAACCGGGATAACGAACATGGACTTGGCCTTACGCATGTCCGCATTCTCAGCCTGTTGTCCTCCGAAGGCCCGCAGAAGGCATCGGTGCTGGCGGATCGGCTCCAGATTACTTCCGGCGCGGTAACCGGACTGGCCGACCGTCTGGTCGAGCTTGGCTATATTTCTAGAGAGCGCGGGGAGCAGGACCGCAGAGTCGTGCTGCTCGATATCGAAGCGAACGGCAAGCAGCTGCTCGAGCAGGTGAGCAAGACCAAGCAGAAGCTGATGTACAAGCTGTACGAGGGGATGGACGGGACGGATATGGAGCAGATGCTTCGGTATTTCGACCGGATGATCGCCAATCTGCAGTCGGAGTGACGGATTCCGCTCAGGCCTGATGGTTTGGACGGCTGCTGGCAGCCCGGCCTCCTGTCCCTTATAATGGACAGGAGGTTTTTTGTCCCCGAAAGGAGGCTGGCATCATGCAAGCCGGCAATAGCAACGAGACTATCAAGCTGCTCATGAACCACCGCTCCATCCGGCGCTACAAAAACGAGCCGGTCACGGGCGAACAGCTGGACGCGATTCTGGCTTGCGCCCGTCAAGCTTCTTCTTCCAGCCATATGCAGGCTTACAGCGTCATCGGGATAACTGATTCCGAGCTGAGGAATCAGATCGCCGATGTCGCCGGCAGCCAGCGCCATGTCCGGGAAGCGCCTGTCTTCCTCGTCTGGTGCGCCGATCTCAGCCGCTTCGGAGAAGCGGTCGCCATGCATGGAGGAAGCTTCGACGCGACGACGGAGTATTTCCTTGTGGCGACGGTCGATGCCTCGCTTGCGGCTCAGAACGCGGCGGCGGCAGCCGAGTCTCTGGGACTCGGCATCGTGTACATTGGCGGAATCCGCAACGACATGAGGAAGATGTCGGAGCTGCTCGGACTGCCGCCTCTCGTCTATCCCGTATTCGGGATGTGCATCGGCGTTCCCGACGAGCAGCCGGATCACCGGCCGCGGCTGCCGCTGGAAAGCATGTATGCCGAGAACCGGTATAGGGAAAATGGTTATGCCGAAGACCTGGAGCGCTACGACAGCCTCTATGCGGATTACATCCGCAACCGGTCCGGCGGAGGCAGGGAATCGTCGTGGACGCGCGAGATGAAAGGGCGCACCGATTATCCGTCGCGCATCTACGGTGATTTCTTGCGGGAACAGGGATTTTCGTTCGAGGATTGAACCGGACAGGCAAAGAAGGGGGCCGCACGGCATACAGCCATGCAGCCCCTGCTTTATTTATGCGCCGGTTACCGGTATCGTCATTCCCGGTCTTCTTCCTCCGGGTGCGCCCCGACTCCGTTCAGCAGATCGGTGCCGTGGAATTCGTCGGGCGGAGCAGCGGGATCGACGGGCGTATCGTCGGCGAGCTCCAGAAGGTCCGGATCGGCGTTCACGGTACGCACGCCGACAGGAACCTCCTCGGCATAGTCGCCGCCGTCGCGCTGCTTGGCGTATTGATCCGGACTCGGCGCTTCCGCCCCGTCGACATCATCCGCCAGCGCGGCGTTCGCCTGGGAGGAGGACACGGTGTAGCTGTCGACCTGAACGGTTCCATAGGTGCCTTCTCCGGAAGGATACGTGCGGAGAAGCTCTTCCTCGGCGCCCTGCACCCGGCTTCCTTCGCGCTGGTCCTCGAACAGGCCGAATCGAGGATCGATGTCTTTTTCCGTCGCGAGACCTTCTTTGTTCTTGTCTTCCATGCTTGTCCCCTCCTGGTTGATGGATCTTCCTTCTGCTGCAGCGTTCGATTGCCTTGATAGGCAGTTTATACCCTGTTGCAAGGGTTTCCAATCGCTCGGCTGTCCATACGCTTCCTGGCGGAGAGGGGGCTGCAAGCGGGAACGGGCGCGCCGAATAGCCTGTCACAGTAAAGCGATGACGAGCCTGGATGGGCCGTTCCGTAGTATACTGGAGACAGGAATGAACACCCGGAAGGAGCCTGCTGCATGACGTTGATTAGCAGTCTGAACGACAAGGACGAATTTACAGGGTTCTATCTGGTCAAGGAACTCGATGTCAAGCTGACCAATGCGACGCCTCCCAAGGATTATTGGGATCTCGTGCTCTCGGACTCCAGCGGCCAGCTTACGGCCAAGTACTGGGATTTGAAGCCGCATGAGAAAGATACGCTGAAGCCGATGATGCTGGCCAAAGTACAGGGGACCGTACAGCTGTACAGGGAACGCCTGCAGATGAAGGTATCCCGGATCCGGCCTGCGGCGCCGGAGGACAATTTGCAGCTGACGGACTTCATCCGTGCCGCTCCCGCGGCCCCCGACGCTTTGATGGAGAACATACGCAGCAAGGTCGACTCCATTCAAGACGTGCAGATTCGTGAAATAACCGCTTATTGCGTCGTGAAGGCGGGAGATCGGCTGGAGCATTACCCTGCGGCCAAAAGCCATCATCATGCCTACTATGCGGGCCTTGCCTACCACATGGTTCGGATGCTGGAGATCGGGGAGTTCCTCTGCCTGCAGAGGCCGTTCCTGAACCGGGATCTCTTGGTTGCGGGCATCATCCTGCATGATCTGGCCAAGCCGGAGGAAATGAACGCGCAGCTCGGCATCGTCTCCGAATACAGCGACCGCGGCCGGCTGATCGGCCATCTGGCGCTCATATCCGGCTGGATTACGGAAGCGGCGCTGAAGCTGGGCATCGAGCTGGAATCCGCCAAGGTAACAGCGCTTCAGCATCTTGTGCTGTCCCATCACAACCTCGGGGAATGGGGAAGTCCCGTGCAGCCGCAAATGGCCGAGGCGGTCGCGCTCCATTTCATCGATTCGCTCGACGCCAAGCTGCAGATGGTCGAGGACGCGCTCGGCTCTACGCCGGAAGCCGACAGCTGGACGCCGATGATCCGCGGATTGGAAAACAAGGCGATTTTCAAAACCAGCCTGTAGAAGCCGGCCGCAGCTAATTTGGCTGCATCGGCGTCAGTCTCCGCCGAAGCGGGGTAAAGGTGGGAAATGAACCTGAAGAGGGAGTGGCCGCATGGAGCAGGCGGATCTGCAGACGATTCTGTCCGACAGCCGGCGCATCGTATTTTTCGGCGGGGCGGGAACCTCCACGGAAAGCGGGATTCCCGATTTCCGCTCGGCGGACGGGTTGTACGAGCAGCGTACGAGCAAAACGTATTTGCCGGAAGAGATTTTGAGCCGGGACTTTTTCATGGAGCATCCGGCTGATTTCTATGCCTTTTACCGGACCCATATGGTCTATCCCGAAGCGCTTCCCAATGCCGCGCATCGAGCGCTGGCTAGGCTGGAGCAGGAGGGCCGGCTGACGGCGGTCGTCACCCAGAATATCGACGGCCTGCATCAGCTTGCCGGCAGCCGCAGCGTGCTGGAGCTGCACGGATCGGTTCACCGCAACTATTGCATGGACTGCGGGCTCAAGTATCCGTTGTCCGCCGTCCTGCGCGATCCGCGCCCGGTTCCTCTCTGCACGGCCTGCGAAGGCATCGTCAAGCCGGATGTCGTGCTGTATCAGGAGAACCTCGATACGGATCTCCTGGATCGCGCGGCATTCGAGATCGAGCAGGCCGACACGCTCATCGTAGGAGGCACGTCGCTGACGGTGCATCCGGCTGCGGGCCTCGTGAGCCTGTACCGCGGCGATAAGCTTATTATCGTCAACCGGACTCCGACTCCGCTCGATGCTTATGCGAACTATATTTCGGACGGAAATGTCGGCGACGTGCTGGGTTCCCTGTACCCTCGATGATGATTTCGGCGTCCGTCCTGTACATGATGGCGAAAAGCCCAGGCAGATCATATCTGCCTGGGCTTTTTTTGGGTTAAAAGATGGCGGCAGTCGTCGATTATTGACCCGATGCTGCTGCGAGAGACAACAGGAAGAAGAGCAGCGAGATCCCCATTACAATCAGGATAAGGATCAGGTAAGCCCGGCTCAGATTGCGCTTGTTGAGATTGACGCCGGAGCCGAACGCCCATACGAACAGCATGATGATATTGACGATCGGAATAGCGAGCAGCAGCATCGTCACCATCCAGGAGCTGGTGCGGATGACTTGGGAGCTGCCGGTCGGAATCGGTTGATAGGACATAGGAGTTCTCCTTTTAAACGTTCATATCGTTCATGGATTTGAAGGCACTGAACATGACAGCTCCGAAAACAGCCAGCAAGATGATGTAGAGGACGATGCCGATCAGCGCCCATAAAAGATACGCCCGCGCAAAGTACTTCCGGTTCAGGTTCGCGCTGTCGCCGAACGCCCAGACGAACAGGAAGATGATGTTGACGATGGGAATCATGAGAATGACAAGCGAGCCGAGCCAGGATTTGACGCTGACGACTTCGTCGCTTGCATAGGGCGGCGCGTATCCCGGCGGTACCGGGGGCTGCTGCCCTGCCGGCGGTTGGAAGGTGGATTCCATACTTTTTAACTCTCCCCTTAACTATGGTCAGAACGATGATTTTATCGACAGGAAGATTTGGAAAGTTAATACCATTTCCTTAAATACTGGAAAATCAACGATTTTATTTATATTAATCGGCTTCTTGCTTCTGCGGCGGTGAAGATGTACCCGATTCAGGCGATTTTGATTTGAATGCGGCCTATTTTGCGTGTGTCTGCTCCGTACAGGCACGTATAGGCGGCAGCCCACATAAACTGTCAGTACACTTGCACCGGTGCCCTCGGCAGGGCCGGTAATACTGCATGGGGGTGGCTCGAAAAATGCCTGGATTATTTGCCGCAATCGCCCTGTTCATCAAGCAGCTCAGCCTGCTCGTATCCTATGTCAAAAACAACGCCTTTCCGCAGCCGCTGCAGGAGGAAGAGGAGCTGCGCCATCTGAAGCTGATGGCCGAGGGCAATCCCGTATCCAGGAACTTGCTGATCGAGCATAATCTGAGGCTTGTCGCCCATATCGTCAAAAAATTCGACAACACCGGCGAGGATGCCGAGGATCTCATCTCCATCGGCACAATCGGGCTGATCAAGGCGATCGAGAGCTTCCAGACCGGCAAGGGGACAAAGCTGGCGACATTCGCGGCCCGATGCATCGAGAACGAAATTCTGATGCATCTCCGCTCGCTGAAGAAAACGCGCAAGGACGTCTCCCTGCACGATCCCATCGGTACGGATAAGGAAGGCAACGAAATCACGCTTATCGATATCCTGGGCTCGGAGCATGACGATGTCGTGGAGAAGGTGCAGCTCAAAATCGAGAAGTCGAAGATCTACAAAAATCTGGACATTCTCGACGAGCGGGAGCGGGAAGTGGTGATGGCCCGGTTCGGGCTGGAGCATGGCGGCGAGGAGCGGACGCAGCGGGAAATCGCCAAGGAGCTGGGCATCAGCCGAAGCTATGTGTCGCGGATCGAGAAGCGGGCGCTCATGAAGCTTTATCATGAGTTTTATAAGGCGAAGAAATAAATCTCTGGCCGTAAATTTAATGAATCATGATGGCAACATCTGAGTTGAACGAATAAATCTGGACAAAGGAAGGTTTTATCATTTCTAAGACGCCTGCAAGGGTGTCTTTCTTTTTATCCTCTTAGGGATTCCATTCCTTGATGAGCTACAGCAATATCCTGCGTAGGCTTCTCGGCCATTTCTCTAGCTTTGATGGAATAAGGAGGGGGATTAATCCTGGAAATAACGAAGATACACGTCTTCCAAGTTGGGCTTGACCGCTCTAGTCTCCAGGTTCAGCAGAGGCTGATCGTGAACAATTCTTGCCCATATCCCCTCACGATCACTTAATATACTGCTTACCTTGAAACGTGCTTGGAGCAGGGGGAGTTCCGCTTCCGATGTATGTACTTCGTGTACATGACCCTCCATGCAAGAAAGCAAGTTCACCGGATCATCCTGCAAGATCAGCGCCCCTTCCTTCATGAGCAATATTTCCTTTGATATAAATTCAATATCTGAAACAACGTGGGTTGCAATGACCACGATTTTATTGAGAGCAATGGTAGATATAAAATTGCGAATGCGTATTCTTTCTTTTGGATCAAGTCCTGCTGTAGGTTCATCCATAATAAGCAGATCGGGATCGTTCAATAATGCCTGGGCAATGAGGATGCGCTGTTTCATCCCCCCGGAATACGCAGCAAGTTTCGTGTCCGCATCTTGCGTTAAATTTACAATCGACAACAACTCATCAATTCTAGTTTTCGCTTGGGCCGTCGGCAGCCCCTTAAGAGCAGCCATATACCATAAGAAGCGCCGGCCTGTAAATTCACGATAAATGCCTTGTTGTTGCGGCATATAACCTAATAATTCTCGATAGTTTTCGCCAAGTCTACTAATATGCTGCCCATTGAATAGAATTTCTCCTTCATCGGGTTGAATTTGATCCGTAATCAGATTCATTAAGGTTGACTTACCCGCTCCATTTGGCCCCAATACACCATATATACCGGGAGTCAGATGTGACGTGAACTGATGCAGGGCTGCTTTACGTCCTCGATCATAGCGTTTTGAAATGGAGTTGATGGACAATTGCATGTTCAGTTTTCCCTCCATTTGAATCTGTTTATAATAGACCAAGCCGCTCGGAATGCTGCCATGCCGACCACAACCAATCCGCCAAAGTACAAGCTTATCCCCGTTCCATAAGATACCGAATTAAATTTGCCGTAGAGCTCAAATGCGAAATTAAAACTATACTTGTCGATTACCGACAGGCCCATGTATTGAAGACAAAGCGGAAGCACGGCTAATGAGGTAGCTGTCAGGAGTAGAAAAGACTGCTTCTTCAGACTTACAGCAATGAACAAAATAACATGAGCCAGCATCAGTACACCAAGCAATTGCAGCAAGCTTGTCACTATCACATAGGTTAAAATGCTAATCGGCCAGTTCACATTTCCCAGAACTTCAATGCTTTGGACAGGCGCGCTCCAATCAAGGCGGGGATAATGAACAATGACATTATAGAATTTAGGTATTTGAACAAGCACCAACAACCATATAGCGAATGCATATGCAATAGCATGTTTCATGGCGAACAAACGCCATCTTCCCCTTGGACTGCTCCAAATGACCCTCATCATCTCATTTTTATAATCCAATGCAAACAAAGGGCCAAGGCCGACAATCAACAGAAGGACGTAAATAATTCCATCAAGAAGGCGATCTTGCTGGCTGTTAAATAAGGCATCACTGGATATTGTATTTACAAAGTTGCCCGTAATTCCTTGCTTCTGCTTTAATTGGAGCAAATAATCTCGTTGTTTCTCGACAAATCGGAATGCTTTGTCTTGCTTCGCATATTCATCGATTTTGAATTTTTCCTGATTGTAAGTAATTAAGTCAATCTCCATATTTTTTAATTTCAGTTTCAAAGCATCGAGCTCCTGAGGCATTGCTGTGAATTTATCTCTTTCCTCACTAAGAAATAAAAGCTTCTCTTGCGTCAATTCTCCATGCAGAGATAATATGTAGCGGTTATATGTACCTGAATCCAGATCAAACGGACGTTCATTCTGATCTATTCGGTTATACATTAGAAAAACGGCGAAAATAAGAACCAGAACAGATTTCCCAACGATCAGAAGTTTATACCATTCATGTAAAAAGAGAGAATTCGTTCTCCTGTGCTTCCATAACGAAGCTTTCCATTTCACAATCCAACGCAGCGGTGCTGGACTTGTTATGGAAACAGGCTGCTTCACAAATAGCCAAGCACAAGCCAAGGGCAAGATCGCCGTCATTATTGCCCATACCCATAAGGTTAATGTATCCTTCCGAACAGGATAGCCCAATATATTCAAGTTGCGATAATCGGAGATGAAATGGAAGGCATCATAAAAAGCCAGAATGTTGATATACTTTAGTACATTCAAATAAGAATTCGGATGAATAAGCGAGTAACACAAATAGCTGGCGCCTAGCAAGAGGGATGTCGCGACATAAATTTTGGAGATATGCCCAAGACCGAGAAATAACGCAGCCATCAGCCAGCCCAATAGTATATTGACCAGGATCTTCAACAACATATATACCAAAAGGTACTGTTCCACTGTCAACGGTTGAACGGCATGATAAAAAGAACTCATGGACTGAATATATCGGGAGAGACTGCCAAACCCATATAATCGCTCTGCAAGAAGTAGAATCGAACCATAGTAAATCAAAGAGAGAAAAATGGTAATAAGCGTCAAGGCAGTCAACTTCGCTCCGAATGTACGCAGTTTACCGTGACGAGTAGAGCGAATGAGGGATGTTAATCCCTCCTCTTTCTCCACATAAAATAGGATGGTGATAAGCAGGAAGATCAACATAGCCAAGCAGAAATCAGTCGACCAAGTATTCGTCCCAGATACAATCCCTTCCTCCAGCCCTAATTGGAATGGCAAGCCGCGTAAAGGCTTAAAATCCTCGACTGTCTTTACAATATTCCGATAAGAGAAGGAATCTTTCTTGTTGAATATGGAGACGGATTTCATTTCATTTGCTTGTTCTTCCATCGAGCTTATTTTGTCATCAAAATGGTCAGCATTTTCAAATTGAAGTCTCAACATATTTAAAAGATAAGAATCCCGTATTATCGCTTGCTCTTGGTTGAAGTAAGGACTTGTTTCATATTGCTCGTAGGCTTGTTGATTATCCCTTTTCAAATCAGCGACAATTTTCTGCCAAGGACTATCCTTTGGACTCAAATAGGCTTGTATGAATTGCCCATAAAGAATGAACTGTTGAACTTGTAGGGTTGTTAATCTCTTCCCATCCACAGGGGGTAATCCTTTATAGGATTGCTCTACCTGTTTGTACTGGTCACGATTTTGAATGAGCAAATGATGATCTTTGCGTTGTTCATTGACGAAGAAAACACTATTTATAAGGAGGAGGATGATGGCTAGCAGCATCACAATTCGCTTGTGTACGATTTTATTCAGCTCGTAACCGATCAGTTTCATCGACACGCCCCTCAGTCAACAAGGGATTCATTCTCAACTTTGCTTTCCAGCAAAGGCTTAAATGAGGCTTGTTTTGTCTCGAATTGACTTTTATCTATGTAGTAATATCCAGTCTTCGTGTCATCACTGTATCTGATAAACATATAACGGTCATCACCGACATAAAGTTGAAAAAATTTTGTTAAAGGCGTTAAGTCAAGCGAATCAATCTTTACATTATCTTTCAAAATGGCTAATTCATACGGGACTCCTTTAGGCAGATGATCCTTGTAAGCATCATTCGGACGAATATACGAATAGTTATTATCTTTAAGAAAATAGGAAATGACGGGTGGATGTTCGATAGGCAATTCTTTTATGTCTCGTCCTTGTAGATCAGATGAATACTTTTTAAGCGTTCTTGGGTCAGCCGGGTCACCATAGAAGTAACTGAAATATAGCCTTTGATCTGAAATACTCAAGATTGAGCTATATCCGCCATCACCACGATCCCACAATGTAGTGACCTTTCCCGTACTGAAATCATATCTTTGCTCTGCATATCCTTTATTTCCAAGACCTACCCAATACAGTTGATTGCCGAACGGGATCATGGCTGATAAGTCTGTAATACCATCTGTGCCCGTATAAATAATCTCTTCTTTATTAGGGTCCTTAAGCTTGGATCGCTTGATCTCAAGCTGCTCAACATTGTCTTTTGTAACGCTAACCGTGGCGTAATATATATAGCCCCGATGGATGGCAATTGTTTTCGGTGATAGTTTAAAAGTCTTGATTTCGTGTCGGTTTTTACCGTCGCTATCCATGCGAGATAATTTCATATACCAACCAAATTTTGATATTTTAGGATCGAATAAGCTTTCTGCTATGTACAAATGAGAATGGTAATATTGCAGCAAGCTTGTCATTTGCTCTTCATTCTTAACAAAAGCATAACAGTTCTTGCTGTCGGGTTTATTCAAGCAGTTGTTGTCTGGCCGATTATCCAGAATTACGGGCTTCATCTTCTCCTTGTCCATATAATAAATTAGATTGTTATGCAGAAGATAATATCCTGTCTCCGAACTAGTCATCCCCAAACCCATAAAACCATCACGGAACTGATAGGGAAAATCCACCTCTGAATGATACTCATTATCGCTGGGCATAACCGAGCGATTACATCCCGCAGATAAGAATGACATCGCTAAAATCATCCCTAAGAAGATTTTTTTCCTCATTTCATGATGCCCCTTTTACTCTGAATTAGGTATGAACTGAACATAGAAGAAGTGCCTTAGAAAAGAGTTTAGGTCTTTTCTAAGGCACTAAATCCTTACATGGCGCATCTTATTTAGTTAAATATTTGTAGATCCAGACCAGGTGAAGTTTTGATTCGAATTATTCGTATAAGAAATACTATGAGACCCTGTGGCGGATTTGAAAACGACAGGGGCATCTTTTGAGTAAGCGGTTGCATAAGCTGAAACCGTATTTGAAGCCGAAGCAGATGAATGCTTGATGTCGTTCACATCGCCAAATACATAATTATAAGTAACCGAGGCGTAAGAGGTGCAGAGAGTAGATCCACACGTAGTGCTTGCTGTAGCGCCGTAACTTGAACCGTTTGCAAATTTGCTGATGGAACCGGAGACAGAAACTCCTCCAACTGTAGACGATATGGAAGATGCTGCAAAAGAGCTGCCTCCTAGCATAAACGCTGCTACAGGTACGGATAAGGCAAATGTTAATAGTTTGGATTTGTGTAATTTCATATAATTACCTCCATCAATCCTATTTTATTCCTATGTAAGATCTTGTTGTCGTATCTACTTTTCTCCGGCCGGATGATGGGGTAGATATCTCTGCAAGAATATATTCTATTACAATTTATGTCAACATTTTAATATAAACCCTTATAATGGAATTTTTGTGGAAGAGATTCGACACTTATCGATGCATGCATCAATCGGAGCTGCGGGCCGTGCATGCGGAGCGGAGGATATCAATTCTTCCACTCTTTGATTGCTAACCTTTTCAGCCAGTTGAGGGCCGAATGAATGAGAAGGAGCAGCACGCCAGCCTCGATGGCATGATCGGCCACGTTGAGAATGCCTCCGGAGCGCACAAGGAAGTCCGTTACGCGTCCGAACAGCAGGCGATCGATTCCGTTGCCTGCCGCTCCGCCAACGAGCAATCCGAAGCTGGCTTCCAGAAGGATGCGTTTCTTCTCCAGGGTGCCGCGATAATAGAGAATGGCCACGACGAACAGCAGAGCCGCAATGCCGAACAGAGTTCCATATCCCTGAAACAGGCTTCCGGCCATCCCGCTGTTCTCATAACGGCTGATTTGGAACGGCCCCCATGGGAATGAATCCCCGATCTCGAGATTTCTGCGGATCAGCCATTTGGTCGCTTGATCCAGCATGAATGTCAGTACCGCGATGCTATAGAACAGCATGGCCGACCTTCTTTCCTTATAGGCTTCTTCCATTCTAGAACATTTGTGCAAGCTTTGTCTTTATCGCGCTTCCCTCCTCTCCGTTCCGAATGGCAGTCAAACCGGTTCAGCCTGATTCATTAAAGGGTCTAACGCAGCGACAACTCCCAATCAATTTCATTTTGCCGATGTTGATGGAAATCCGCTTGTTGCCAATCTGCTTTTTATCGCAATTGTCAAGCGAATAACCGTCGAAATCCAGTCGGCGCAGCGTCGATAAATCTATTGCTTTTAAGATATTTAGAGCTTGTAAAATGCAGTGTAATTCTAAAATCGATATAATGGACGAATCGGGAAAAGATCGTCCCGTTTCCTTTGCTTGGCCAAAAGCCGGTACTGGAACGGATTGCATGATGCGAGAACTGCGGATTGGAGCTAGAATGAGGGGATGAATGAAAGCGCAGTCATCAGGCCTTTGAAAATAACAGGTTCTATCTTTGGGATGACGTTATAGCAGCCAGAGGGACAAAAGGGATGTGAATGCAGTTGAAAACCTTCGATGCAGCAAGCCGCCAAAGCCGCTTCCCCCGCTGGAACACGATCCGCAACCGCGTATTCTTCTCCATCCTCTGCTTTCTGATCGCCCCCGTGCTGATCAGCATGTATCTGCTCGACAAGCCGCTGGAGCGGACGATCGAGCATAAAATCGGGGAATCCAACCAGGATGCCTTGTCTCTGGTCACCTACAACGTGAAGCTTCTGCTTGACGACATGGTCCAGGCATCGGTGGAGATGACGCTCCAGGCCGATATCCGCTCGGTTTTGAAGGATCCCGGCCAATATTCCAAATACGAAAAGCTCAGGCTGTCCGACGCCGCGTTCAAACGGGTGTTCAGCTCTTATTTCACGAACACGGACATCACCTTGATCGACCGCTACGGCGGCTGGCTGAGCACAAGCTACGTACCGGATGCCAAGCTGAGCGCCTATACCGGCTCCGACTGGTACTCTTCGCTCATGAGCCAGCCCTATCGCCAGCTCTGGATGTCCGGAGACTCCCGGATGCTGTACCTGGAGCAGAGGCCGATGGTGACGCTTGTCAAAGCGGTGTCCGACTTTCCCGAAGGCCAAAACCTCGGTTCGATCTCCTTCAGCGTGCCGGAGACGGATGTCCGCAAAATGCTGCGGGGCCTGGACGGGGCCGTCTATTTGCTGGACAAGGAGGACCGGATCGTCTCTGCCGGCGGAGGCGGCATGCAGGGGCAGCAGGCTCCGGAGGAAATCCGGATGGCCGGAATCCACTCGAGCCGCCAAGGACAAAGCATCGTCGAAAAGGACGGACGGAAGTGGATCGTCAGCCATGATACGATCGGCTTGAACGGCTGGACGACGGTCCAGATGGTGCCTTACGACAAAGTGTTCGAGGAAATCGTGACGATCCGGCGGACCAATATGCTTGTTCTTGCTGCGATATTCATCGTGTTCACGATCGTGACGCTGTCGATTTCCAACGGAATGTCCAAGCCTCTGAGGCTGCTGCGCAAGAAGATGACCGAGCTGGAAAGCAAGCAGTTCCATTCCACGATCCAGGTCGCGGGACCTCAGGAGATCGCGGCGCTCAGCCAGACGTACAACGACATGGTGAGGGAGATCAGGCATCTGCTGCAGCGGGTCAAGCAGGAATACGAACAGAAGGAAGACATGCGCTTCCGGGCGCTCCAGTCCCAGATCAATCCCCATTTCCTGCTCAATACGCTGAACAACATCAAATGGCTTGCTTACTTGCGCAAGGACGACGAGGTCGGGGACATGCTGTCCAGCCTCGGCGGCATTCTGGAAGGAAGCATCGGGCGCGACGGCAGTCTTGCGACGCTGCGGCAGGAGCTGGATTATATCGGCAGCTACATGAACTTGATGAAAATGAGCCTGGGCGCCGTCTCTCTCGAGATCGATGTTCCGGATGAGCTGCTGGATCAGGAAGCGCTTAAAATGATGCTGCAGCCTGTCGTGGAGAACTGCCTCATGCATGGGCTGAAGGACAAGGCGTCAGGCGGCGCGATCCGGATCGAGGCTCTCCGAAACGAGGAGCAGGTCATCGTCGCGGTAAGCGACAACGGGGCCGGCATGGCGGAGGCGAGGCTGATGGAGCTGAGGAAACGGCTGGAGGCGGACGCGCAGGAGGAGCCGTCCCGGCGGATCGGAATCAAAAATGTGCATGACCGGATCCGGCTTCAGTACGGCAAGCCCTATGGCATCAAGCTGGATAGCATGGAAGGGAACGGGACGACGGTGACGGTACTGTTGCCGGCAAGGAAAGGGAGGGAAGGACATGGCGGGGAAGCTTAAAGTGATGCTGGTCGAGGATGAGCTGCTGGTCCGGCTCGGGATCAAGTCGCTGGTCGACTGGGAGAGCCACTCCTTCGACTATATCGGCGATGCGGCCGACGGGGAGATGGCGCTGGAGCTGATGGAGCAGGGCGTGCCGGATATTCTGCTGACCGATATCGTCATGCCGCGGATGGACGGACTCGAGCTGATCGCCAGGGTGAAGGAGAAGTACCCGGATATGATGATCATCGTGCTCAGCAGCCACGACGAATACGACTATGTGCGCCGGGCGATGAAGCTCGGCATCGAGGATTACGTGCTGAAGACTTCCATCAAGCCGTCCGTGCTGCTGGAGCTGCTGGGCGAAGCTGCGGCCAAATACGAATCCCGCCGCGGGAGCGGAGCTTCCCCGGCGCCTGCGGAACGGCGGGAGAGCCAGGCTGACCGCATGGGGCGGCAATTGCGAGGCGAGCTCCAGGAGCCCCGGCCAGCCGGGCTGGAGCTGCCGCCGCTGCCGAAAGGAATGCGGCTGCTGCATGTGCGCGTGAGGGGATTCCGCGACGAGTCGCAGCGGGATTCGGCCTTCCGCCTGCTTGACCATCTTGTCCAGTCGGAGCTGCGGGATTTCCTGGGTTCCAGCCTCTGCATGCCCAATCCGCTCGAGATGGCCGCGTTGATTCAGCCGTTGGAATCCACAGCCGATGCCATCGCAGCCGATGCCATCGCAGCCGAAGCCGCCGCGGCGCGGATCGACAGCCTGATCCGAGCTTCCGGATCGATGCTCGGCATGGAGCTCGAAGCCGGCCTGTCGCCGCCTTGCGCAGATTGGGAGGAGCTTCGAGGCTATTATGCGGAGGCGCGCAGGCATGCGGAGGAATCGCCCCCTAACGCCGCATCGCGGGAAGATATCCGCGGCCTGCTGGCGTATCTGGGGGAGAACTACGCGAAATCCTTGTCTCTGAAGGATGCCGCAGCCCGGCTGAGCATGAGCGAGGCGTACCTCAGCACCTTGTTCAAGCGCGAAACCGGAATGAATTTTACCGATTGGGTGAACCGGCTGCGGATCGAGAAGGCTTCGGAGTATTTGAAGAAGACCGATATGCCCAGTTATTTGATTTCGGAGCGGGTAGGATACGAGAACATCAACTATTTCGGAAGGATCTTCAAGAAGGTCAAGGGAATAAGCCCGCAGCAGTTCAGGGGGAAATTTAAAAAAGGCTTGAAATGAAGGCTTGAAATGACTTTATAGGGAGGCTGCCTCGAGCAGGGCCTCTCTTTTTATCTAAATAGAGTGAATGTACGGCTAAAGAATGTGAAGATCGGCGGATAAAATCCATACAGGGTGAACAATTCGCGCAAATCCGTTCCTGTGAGCCTCGAATAGGCCTCGATATAATGAGGGCATAAGCCGCAAAGCCGACATTCATAAAAGGGCTTACATGAATCATGAAGGAGGGCAGGCATGATTGCAGATGCCTTGGACGGGTCCGGACACGATAGCCGTTATCTTCATCCTGTGCTGCAGCGAGCGCTTGCATTTCTGCTTGAAACCGATTTCTCGAAGGTGGAGGACGGCCGCATCGACATCGACGGCGACCGCTTCTATGCGCAGGTCATGAGTCTCCATACCGTCCCGCCGGAGGAGAGGCTTGCGGAAAAGCACGAGCGCTGCATCGATATCCATTTCCTGCTCGAAGGGGAGGAAGACATCGGCTGGAAGCCCCATGACGGCAAGGAAATCCTGCATCTTGCTTATGACGCCGAGCAGGATTGCACGCTGTACCGCGAGCTGGAGCGTGAGCGGCGCATCCGGCTTGAGCCCGGAATGTACATGATGCTGTTCCCGTCCGATATCCATCGTCCCGGGCTGGGAGGCGGGGAGCGGGCGCGCAAGGCCGTCGTCAAGATCGCTTCTGATCTGCTGCAAGCCTGATCCGCAACGGCCGGCATCATCCGCAATGACCAATTTGAAGGGGGAAATACCCATGCTCAAAAAAAGAGCGATGACCGTCCTGACCGCTGCTCTGGCTTTATCCGTGGCCGCCGGCTGTTCCGGCGCCAACTCGAATTCGAATTCCGCCGGTTCAGCCGACTCGGCCGGAGGGACATCCGGTGCCGGCAAAAAGGAAAAGGTGGAGCTTTCCCTGTGGCTGACTCCGCAATGGAAGGGAGTCATGGACGCCACGGAGGACGGCGCCGACTACGACAGCTTTTTCCTGTATGCCGCCGACAAATTCAAGAAGCAGTACGACAAGTACGACGTGAAGGTCAATGTCCAGGTCGTCGCGGGAGACCAGCGGGATGAGCTGCTGAACGTCAACCTCAACGGCGGCACTCCGCCGGATATGTTTTTTGAAAGCGTGTTCGCAATGGGCGATTATGTGCACCGTGGGGCGCTCGCTCCTCTGACCGACATCGTGGACGATGCCGCCAGAAAGGACATCGCCCAAGGCTACTGGGACAACGTCACGTTCGGCAAGGACGTCTACTTCTATCCGTTCGCCCATAACCCGGGAACGCTGGCCTACAACGCCGATATGTTCCGCGCGGCCGGCCTGGACAGCTTGGTAGGCGGGGAAAACGAGATCAAGACGTGGACGCTCGACGAATACAACCGGATTCTGGAGACGCTGAAAACGAAGCTGCCGAAGGACAAGTACCCCAATGCGTACCCGATGGCGCTGTATGCTCTGAACAACCAGGGGGATACGTGGAACCTGGCTTACCTGAGAATGTTCGGCAACAAGTTCTTCGATGACAAGAACAATCTCGCCGTGGACGATGCCGACGGAATCAAGGCGGCCGAATGGCTGAAGAAGGTGTACGATTCCGGCTATTCCAACCCCGGCGCCGAATCCGTCTCCTCCAACGATGCCAACGCGATGTTCCAGAACCAGCAGCTCGGCATCAGCTTCACCAACGCCGTCCTGTACAACAACGCCAAGGCGGACATGAAGGCGGGCAAATCTCCTTCCTTCGACATGCGCCTGGCGAATATTCCATCCGCAAGCGGCAAGCCGCTGGCCTTCACGTATGTCGTCGGCACGGCGCTGTTCAACACGGGCGACAAGGCCCGAATGGAAGCGTCCAAGGACTTCATCAAGTTCTTCTCCACCGATCCGGAGCTG
This sequence comes from Paenibacillus sp. P22, assembly GCF_000469945.2. Classification (NCBI taxonomy): domain Bacteria; kingdom Bacillati; phylum Bacillota; class Bacilli; order Caryophanales; family Paenibacillaceae; genus Paenibacillus; species Paenibacillus sp. P22. The sequence continues at coordinate 54,097 of NZ_CBRA020000003.1, forward strand.
GTGAAGGCATCCAAGAACAGCATTCCGGTGCGCAGCTCGGTCGCTTCCGAATTCGCCTCCCAATTTCCGCTGTTTACCGCCTATGACGCCAACGCCGCCAACATGTTCTCCTTCACCGGCAATGTCGCGGGCTACAGCGAGCTGAGGCAGGTGCTGTATCCGGAGCTGCAGGCGATGTACACGGGAGAGAAGACCCCGGCGCAGGCGATCAAGGATTATCAGTCCAAAGGAAACGCCGTTCTGCAGAAAGCCAGAGAAAGCTCGGTCATCAAGCCCTAAGCCGATCGCGAGGAAGCGAGCGCGCCATCCGGCATCCGGGATGTCCCGCCTGCGGGCGGGAGTTCCGGCCAAGGGAGAAAGGTAAGCAGCCATGATACGGTACAATCGCAATGTCAAAGAAGGCCTGACCGGATATTTGTTCATCGCCCCGCAGTTCCTGCTGTTCCTGATCTTCGTCGTCTATCCGATTGTCGAAGGCTTGCGCCTCAGCCTGTACAAGGTCCAATACCGGACGGAAACGTTCGTCGGATTCGACAATTACGCCGCTCTGTTCGGCGACCCCGTCTTTTTCAAGGCGGTCTGGAACACGGTCATTTTCGTCGTCGCCATCGTTTTGCTGACGGTCGCCTTTTCCTTCTTCGTCGGCTCCGCCGTCTTCGACAAAAACGCCAAGTATGTCTCGTTCATCCGGGGGAGCTATTACATTCCCGTCATGGTGTCCATGGTCGTCATGAGCATGGTGTGGAGCTTCCTGCTGAATCCGGCCAACGGCCTCATCTCGTATATGGCCCGGGAGATGGAAATGAGCACGGTGAATCTGCTCGGCAACAAAAGCACGGTGCTGCCGGTCGTCATCTTCGTCACCTTCGCCACGAACGTCGGGCAGGCGATCATCCTGTACATCGCCGCGATGATCGGCGTCCCGAAGGATCTGTTCGAGGCCGCGGAAGTAGACGGGGCGGGCCGCCTGCATGTCATCCGCCATATTCTCCTGCCGCTCGTGAAGCCCACCACCATCTACATCACCATCATCAACATCATCGCCGTGCTGAAAATCTTCGTGGTCATCCAGCTGCTTACGGGCGGCGGACCGAACAACGCTTCCGTGACCTTGATGTACTACCTCTACAACAACGCCTTCAAGTACAACCAGCTCGGCGTTGCCTCCGCGGTAGGCGTCATCATGTTCCTGCTGACGCTGTTGTTGTCCGTGCCCCAGCTCAAAGCCATGTTCAACGATAAGTGAGGGTTGGCTATGCGGCAAGAAAAAGCAAAGAAACGGGAATCATTCGATATCGCCAGCAACACGGTCGTGCTTCTCTTCGCCCTGCTGAATCTGTTCCCGCTGTACTGGCTGTTCAGCAGCTCGGTCAAGAACAGCTCCGATGTCATCAAGATGCCGCCGGACTGGTGGCCGCGCACGTTTACCTGGTCCAACTACGCCGATGTGTTCACCAATCAGCCGGCTCTGCGCTGGACGCTGAACAGCTTGTACGTGGCCGGATTGTCGACGGCGCTGCTCATCGTCACGAGCTCCATGGCGGCCTACGCCTTTTCCAAGCTTCGGTTCAAGGGGCGCAGCGTCTTCTTTATCGTCTTCATCTCCAGCCTGATGATTCCGAAGGAAGTGATGATCGTGCCTCTGTTCCGGATCTCCCAGGATCTGGGTCTCGTCAACAGCGTGTACGGCATGATCTGGCCCAACGTGGCGACGGCTTTTGGCGTCTTCCTTCTCAAAGGATTTTTCGACACGGCGCCGGATGCGCTGAGGGAAGCGGCAAGGATTGACGGGGCCGGAGAAGTCAGAACATTCTTGCAAATCATGCTGCCGATCGTCAAGCCCGGCATCGGAGCGCTGTTCATCCTGAACTTCGTTCAGGTATGGAACGACTATCTGTGGCAGCTGGTCATCGGCCAGAACAAGGAGAGCAAAACGCTTATGGTCGGAATCGCGACGCTGATGCAGGATCTCAATCCGAACTTCGCCTACAAGATGGCGGGCGCCACGGTCGCCGCGATCCCGATGCTGCTTATCTTCATCCTGTTCCAACGATACTTCACCCGCGGAATCTCGATTGGAGCGGTGAAGGAATGAGGCTGTTCGCCGCTCTCGACGTGGGAGGAACCGACATCAAGTTCGCCGTCCTGGACGGCTCGGCGGACATCGTTTTCGACGGCCGCGCCGCCACGCCGCAGGGACGGGCGAACATCGCCATACCGGAAGCGGCTGCTTCCATCATGGAATCGCTGCTGGCCAGGCATCCCGGCATAGCGGGAATCGGGGTCAGCACCGCGGGAGTCGTCGATCCCGGCAGCGGGGAGATTCTCTACGCCGGAGGGACGATTCCAGAGTACCGGGGCACGAATTGGAAAAGCGCTCTCGGCCGCCGGTTCGGCCTCCCGGTCTCGGTCATGAACGATGTCAACGCCGCCGCGCTGGGCGAATGGTGGAAGGGCGCGGCGCGCGGCTGCCCGCATTTTGCCTGCATCACGCTCGGCACCGGCATCGGCGGCGCGCTGTTCACAGAAGGAGCCGTCATGGCCGGGCCTCGCTTTCGAGCCGGAGAAATCGGCCATTCGCTCTATGACAAGGATGCCGGCACGACGTACGAGCAGCGGGCGTCGACTTCGGCTCTGCTGAACCGCGCGGCTGCGCAATGGCCCGGCTTCAAAGGCTCCGGCCCGGAGCTGTTCGCAGCCGCCCGATCCGGCGACGCCGCATGCGGAGCGCTGATCGACGAATGGGCCGCAGAGGTGGCGCGCGGAATCGCGGAACTGATGCTGCTGTTCGACCCGCTCAAGGTGCTGATCGGCGGCGGCGTGTCTGCCCAAGGCGAAGAGTTGCTCCGCAGGATCGGCCCTCATGTGCGGAGCTGCCTGCCTGCCGGGTTCGCTCCCGCCGAGCTGGCCGTCGCCGAGCTTGGCAACAGGGCGGCGCTGTATGGAGCCGTTCATGCTTACTATACGAAAGAGACGGAGACGATCTAGATGAGGAAAAGCAATGTGTCAAATTTCCAAGGGATGTATGTCGCCTTGTACTCCGCTTATGACGAAGCGGGCGCCGTAAGTCCCGGGCGCGCGGCCAAGCTGGCTCGCTATTATGTCGGCAAAGGCCTTGCCGGCCTCTATGTCGGCGGCAGCTCGGGAGAAGGAATTCTCCAGAGCGTCGAGGAACGCAAGGCGATGCTGGAGGCGGTTCTGGAGGAAGTGCGCGGCGAGCTCAAAATCATCGTGCATGTAGGAGCCAATTCCACGGCGGACAGCGTGGAGCTGTCCCGCCATGCCGAAGCCTGCGGCGCCGATGCGATTTCGGCGGTGCCGTCGATCTACTACCGGCTGTCCGAAGCCGCGGTGGAGAACCATTGGCAGCAGATGATCGATGCGGCCTCGCTGCCGTTCATCATCTACAACATTCCGCAGACGACCGGCTTCAGCTTGTCCGCTTCCCTATGCGCCAAGCTGGCCAAGCAGGACAAGGTCATCGGCGTCAAGATGTCCGGAGAGAGCACTTATGGACTGCAGCAGCTGAAGGCGGCGGGCGGGGAAGACTTCCTCGTTTTCAACGGTCCCGACGAGCAGTTCCTGGCCGGCCGGATGATGGGGGCGGACGGCGGCATCGGCGGCACCTACGGCGTCATGCCGGAGCTCTTCGCAGCGCTCTGCAAGCTCGCGGACGAAGGAAGGATGAAGGAGGCGCAGGCGCTTCAAGTCCGAATCAACTCGGTCATCTCGCAGCTGCTGAATTATCCGTCCCTGTACGGTGCCTGCAAGGCGATTCTGTCGCTGCGCGGCATCGAGACGGGCTCGCCGCGGCTGCCACTCCTGCCGGTAAGCGCTGCAGACGGCGATTCCTTGAAGGCTCTCAATCGGGACATCGAGGCGGCCGTCGCCGAGTACGCGGCATTTCCGGGGAAATACTGATATGCTGGAGCGGATCAGAGGCGGTCTGGTCGTCTCCTGCCAAGCGTTGGAGCAGGAGCCGCTGCACAGCCCGTTCATCATGGCCAAGATGGCGCTGGCGGCGGAGCAGGGTGGAGCGGCAGGCATCCGGGCGAATACCAAGCCCGATATTCTCGCCATCAAAAGCGAGGTCGGCCTGCCGGTCATCGGCATCGTGAAGCGCGACTATGCGGGCAGCGAGGTGTTCATTACGGCTACGAGGCGGGAGATCGACGAGCTGCTGGAATCAGGCTGCGAGATGATCGCGCTGGATGCCACGTCGCGCCCGCGTCCGGGCGGCGAGACGCTGAGCGGACTGGTCGGCTACTGCCGCAGCGTCAACTCTTCCGTGCAGCTGATGGCCGACATCTCGACGCTGGAGGAGGCGGCCGAAGCACAGCGGCTCGGCTTCGACTGCGTGTCCACGACTCTGCACGGCTACACGCCTGGCACTTCGGGACGGCATCTGTACGATGACGACTTCCGGTTTCTGCGTGATGTCGTAGAGACAGCGGCGATTCCGGTCGTCGCCGAGGGCAATGTGCTGACGCCGGAAATGTTCAGCCGCTGCCTGGAGCTCGGGGCGGCAGCGGTCGTCGTAGGAGGGGCCATTACGCGGCCGAAGGGAATTACGGAGCGTTTTCTCTCGGCAGCGGGCGGCAAGGCTAGCATGCAGCTGAAATAGGCAAAGCCGGTCCCGTTTGGGGACCGGCTTTTTTGCATGTTGAGGATTTTTGTTTCAAAGACTCTAAGGGTTTTGATTATTGATAGGGACAATAGCGCCGCCATCAATTAATGATCCGATTTGTAAATCAATTTGATCGAGTTGGGATCCGATCCCTGGAGGTATATTTCATGAATATCGCCACAGGTGTTTTTAATATGGATTTCAAATTCGCCGCTAGAGTGGGGCCATTTAATGAGGCTCCCCTTTATTTTTAGAACTAATTTATTTTCAGGGCAGGTCTTGCTGTATCCGCTATAATTTAAGGCACTATCCATGAATGTTCCCTTCAACAAAATCGTTTCCTCTTCAATTCGGGTACTGGTTATTGCGATGGAATTAGGATTCATTACATTTGTGAGCATGAAATAGGCTGCTGCCAATCCTAGTATGACAACGATCAGGGTCGTTAGCAGCAGAATTTTACCTCTCATTTGATCCTCCTGAGCCTCGCATAAATAAACTTGCATTTGCTTGATGCATGGAGCGAGAACTATCGCGTTGCTATACTCAGAATACCATTTATTCTAAATAATGCCATAGCTAATGAACAAAGATTGCGGATGAAGATGGAACTTTGACAGCATTCGCCTGCTGCCGAGAGAGTGATTGAAATCTGTCATCTTGCCAAGCCGGGTGCAGCGAGCTATCAGCCGCATCCTTTTCAACGATGGCTTATGCCGGAAAGAATCTGCCTCCAGTAGACATCGTTGTCATGGAAGAGATCGGCGACCTGAGGAATATGCAGGGCGCATACATGGGGAATCCGCCAGCCAAGCTCCTCGATTCCGGCCGCCGGTCCATGCTGCACGTAGAGAATGTTGAACTTGCCTCGGACCATTTTGCTCAGCACCTGCTGAAGCTCGTACAGCTCCGGGTAACTTCCTTCCGTCCGGATGAACAGCATCCTTTCGGCTGTGCCGATTTTATGCAGCATTCTTTCGGTGCGCCGCTTCATCTTGGCCCTGAACTCCGGATAAGGAAGCAGGGCGTACGGCGTATCCGGATGGATCGCAGGAAAGTCGTGATTGGAGACGATTCCATAAGCTTGATCCTTGACGAGATAACAGCCGGCATTGGGGTCGATCCCGACGATGCTCATGTTTTCGAGCTCCATGAAGTGGGCGAAGCGTTCCTGCAAAGCTCTCGATACGCCGGACAGATGAGGCGAGCCCATCCAATCGATCGGACCGGAGTAAAGCCGAAGGCCCGAACGGGTCATCTGCACGCCTGGCAGGCAGTTGTGGCCAAGGCTGTAGATCGCGTCATACGATCCTCCCAGGTCGGATAATGTAAGCACTTTCCATCCCTCCCGTTTTTCCCTCTCGTATAGTAAATGCAAGACCGATAGAGCCGGGCCGGGCAAGCTGTCGGGGAAGGGGGAAATATGCTTTTGTCCCGGAGACTCTCGCCATGGGCATGATCCGCCGAATATCGTCCGACTGGCAGGCTAGTCCGCCATTGCGGCGGAGACCGCCGTCGCCTGCGCAATCGGAACACGCGGAAGGCAACGTTCGGTCAGGCTGATGAGGAGCGTTTTCGCATCAGGCATACGTTTCGTTCCGGCTTTCCGTTCGACGCCGCTAAGGCTTACGACTCGACCGGCGTTATTTTCAAGGAAGCTTTGCCGTTGTTCAGCGTCAGCACGCCCTCGTAATATCCTCTGCCGCAGCCGGTCGTATCGCATTTGCACTCGTAATCGCCGGAACACCCGCAGACGTAGAATTGAGTTTCGTTGAAGCCGGGGTAGATATGCGATAAGTTCTGGTAGAACGTATGCGCGTGATGGGTGAAGATCGCCAGCACTTTGTCTCTGACGTTGGCCGGGATAGCGTGGAAAAAATGGGCTGTCTCCTGCGCGTCCAGCACATGCGAAGGATCGACGGTGATGCCGTTTACTTTCAGCGGCCAGTGACAATCGATGATGTAGTAGAAATTCGGATCGAGCTTGGTCAGCAGATCGATGCTCGCGAAGCTGAATTTTCCCGGAGCGTTGTCGAGCCAGACGTACTTGACCTTGCCCTGCGTGCCGGGAAAATCCATCTTGCCCATCACGTCGCCAAGGTATTGTTTGAACTGGGCGCGCGTGTTGTCCTCCCAGTTGCCGATCGACGCTTTGAAAGGAATGTGCTTGGGGCCAAGAATGCCCGTCGCGACGTTCTTGAACGCCTTGTAGTCCGTCGTGGCTTGCGTTCCGGTCGATCCGTGCTTGTTGTCGCCGCCAAAAATGCAGAAGCTCTTGCGGCCGGACTTCACCGCTTGCTGAAGCAGACGCTTATAAATGCTCAGGCTGTTCCCAAAACCGACATGGCTGTCGCCCATGACGAGGAAGTTGACGGTTTGGACGGCATTCAGGCGCCTTTTTTTGAGTGGGCAGGCGGTTATTTTGCGTTTCGCAACGCGCTGGACGGGTTTAACGCTTTTGATTCGCTTGGCCGGTTTGGCGTTTTTGACGCGTTTGGCGGTTTTGGCGGCGGGAGAAGCGACACCGGATTTCTTGTAGAAGCGATTAAGCCGCAGCTTCAGCTTGAATCATCCTTTCATAGACCGGAATGGACTATATATATTCTCGCCCCGCCGGCATTGGAAGACGGAGGCGGCCCAATTCGTGCCGGATCTGTCTCGTCAGGCAGACCCCATGACGAAACGAACAAAAGCAGGCACCTATATATGTACAGGTGCCTGCTTTTGGGTGTGCTCGTTGTTCGAAGGGAGACCGCAGCGGCATCGTTCCGCTGGAGGTCAAAGCCCCAGCTTATGCCCCTTCTCCAGCCGGACGATCTGCTTCTCGCCGTTGTCGGCGAGCTCGCGGAACTGCAGGATGGTGTCGCGCATCTTGGGCAGAGCCTCCTGCTTGTAGGCGCTGATGGAATCGAGAGCCGACAGCACCTCGGTGAACGCCTGCTTCAGCGTATCCACGGAGATGCTGGCCTCCAGAGACTGCTTGTGGATCGCGGCTCCCTGCGTATTGAGCATCCGGGAGGTAGAGGAGATGATGTCGTTGGTCGTCTGATTGAGCAGCTCGATCTTCTTGAGCACGATCTTCTGGTTGTAGAGCGCCGAAGCGACGATGACGGAGATTTTGAGCGCCGAGATCGTGACGTTCTTGGCTCTGTCGACGCCCCGGATCAATTCCTTGTTGTTGCGGATGACGACCTCGATTGCCATGATGCCCTGCTGGTTGACGACGAGCATCTGCTGCAGGTCCATCACGCGCTGGCGCATCGGGAACAGCACCTCTTCGGTAATGAAGCGAACCTTCTCGGGATCCTCGCCGCGGATTTTGGCGGCCTCGATCTGGGCTTCGATCGATTCGTCCATGAGCCCGCCGAGCTGGATTTCCTTCTGGAGCTTCTTGGTCAGCTCCCGAAGGGCCTGCTGCTCGATCTCCAGCGTCGTGTTGTCGTTCTTCAGCGTCGACCGGCCCTTGTCGAGAGAGACGACGATATCGGAGATGACGGCGTCGGCCTTCTGGAATTTCAGGAAGTACGCCCGCAGCGGATTGAACAGCTTGCCGAGGAAGCCGCTCTTGGCAAAGTCGACAGCGCTCGGGTCGAGATCCTTGAGCTGCGTATGCAGCTCGGACAGTCCCTTGGCGACTTGGCCGCCTTCGTCTCCCGTCCTGGAGAGATTGCCGACCGATACCTGGAGCAGCGAGTTTTTGTCCGAGGAAGCCTTCATCGTTTTCATGCCGAAGCCGTCGATCGTCTGGAGTATCTCCCTGCGTTTGTCCAGCGATTCCGTGTCCAGCTCCATGATGGCGGCGACGTTGGCGTCCGCCAGCTCCTTGAGCTTGCGGATCTCCTCCGGCACGGGCTTAACTTCTTCTTCTACCGCCGCCTTGATCTCTTCCGGGCTGGCTACCTCAAGCGAAAATGTCATGGTCATCCTCCTCCGAGTTACATCTGGACATTGAACAGATTGCCGATCTTGTAGACGACATCATCCGTATCCGCATTGATGCTGGCGGCCTCGTTGATGCTCGATATGCTTTGCAGCGCCTTGATGTTGGCATTGTAGCCGATCGTATAGATCGGGACCTTGTAGATTTCGACGAGCTCCTTGATGTCCTTGAGCGTATGGCCCTCATTCGTCTCGCCGTCGCTGAGCACGAAGATGAGCGGTTTGACGCCGGGGTTGGCCGCCATCTCGTCCTGCAGCATCTTGAGCGCGACGATGATGCCGTCGAAGGTGGCGGTGCCGCCTCCGGCCTGCAAGCCTTCCACCGCGCCGACGAACATGGACTGCTGGTTCGTGTCGTACTTCTTGATCGGAAGGTTGACCGTGACCGAGCTGGAGTAGGAGACGAGGCCGATGCTGTTGTCCTTGCCGAGGTATTTCTGGCCCTTGAGCAGCGATTCCTTGAGCTGGTTCAGCGGCGCGCCGTCCATGCTGCCCGATACGTCGGCGACGAACACGGCCGCGATCGGCTTGCTGCCGTTCTTCTTCTCTTTCCATACCTTCTGGGCGGAGCCGAGCAGGCTGCCGTCGACCGAAGGGAGCTCCGACTTGTAGTCCTGCAGGCCGTTGAAGCCTTTGTCCGCCGCGGCCTTCTGGTAGTTGTCCTGGGCGGTGAATTCGGCGAATTTCTTGATGATGTCGAGCTTCTCCCGGGGGAGCTCGCCCAGGGCGTACAGCGGGCTGTCATGCCGCGCTCCGAATGGCGTGAACACGTATCCGCTCTTCAAGTCGGCCGCATTGACGTATGTCTGGTATTCCAATACGAATCCGTCCAGCATGCCCGACTTGGCCGCATCGCGCATCTGGATTGTCGTCGACGCGGTGAACGGAATGTTGGCCTGGAACTTCTCGAAGCCTTGGACCGCTTTGTCGCTGAGAATATTGGCGCTGTCGAACGTGCTCAGCGCCGTGACGAGAAAGTTGAGTCCGGTGGAGCTTGCGAACGGATCCGTGTAGCCCATGGAAAATTCGTTGTTCGCGATCGCTTCCGTCACCGTTTTGACGTTGACCGAGCCGTATGTATCCACGAGGGCATCATACTTGGCTTTGGCGATGACGATGCCGGGAACGTTGCCGGTGAGCCGCTTCGAGATCAGCTCCGTCTTGACTCCGGCCGCTTTGACCATCTCGCCCCACAGCTCGTTGGACGGGGTGAACGCATCGGGGATATATTTGCCGGACTTAATGTAATCGGCTGCCGTGCCGGAAGCGATGTTGCGGATCTTGACCGATGCCGGCTTGCCGTCCACGACGATGCCGGCCTTGTTGAACTCGGCTGCGGTTTCTGTCAGCCAGCCATCCACGCCGGTTCCCGATTTTTCGGTCGACGAGAAGATTTCGACGAATTGATCCGTGGAATTATTGACCGTGACCGGAAACTTGGAGATGTCCGGCAGCGATTCGGCAATGTCCGCAGGGTTCAGGTCGATCTGTCCTTTGACCGGGGTTTCCGTCGCGACCGACAGATCGCCGTACAGCTTGTTCAGACGTTTGCCCGCATCCTCGGCCGATACCTGGGCTTTGCTCTTGCCCAGGTTGGAGGTCAGGGATATGCCCGCGTAGACGCCCGCGAACACAAGCACGACAATGACGGCGGATAGAAGGAAAAACCTGCTTTTCTTCGGCATTCTGCACCTCTTACTGTTTGTAGAATTTGGTCTGCTTGATGAGGGAATCCAGCTCCTGCATGCCCGGCATCGCATCGATGTCATCGGGATCGATGCCGTCGAGGCGGGAGATTTCGAGGAGCAGCCGGTCGAGCTTCATCAGCAGCTCCTCGTTGGCGGACAGGGAGCTTTTGACGAAGGCAAGGTGGTCGTTGTACATGGCCGCCTTCTCCTGGATGAGCTCGCTGGAGAAGGAGCTTCTCTTGCGGCCCGACATGCTGGAGAACTCCGCCTCGTCGAACACATGCAGCCGGTTCAGCAGGCTGCGCACGTTGAGATAGAACAGCTTCTCCGCCTCTTCGGTTACGGAGGCGAACTTCTTGAAGCTCAGCTCGCCGCGGTCGAAGCGCTGCTCCAGCACATTTTCCAGCGCGAGCTTTTTTTTTCTTCAGCCGGGCGATCTGCTCCAGCGCCGTCGCGATATCGTTCTCAAGCGCCTTGACGCGCCTGTATGGAGACAGCGCTTCCGCGTAATCGTCATAGGATTTGATCTGCTTGACGGGCAGAGCGGCAGGCTCCCGGAATACGATCGCATAGCTTCCGTAGAACAGCGCCAGCGCGCTTGCCAGCAGCAGGCTGACGCCGGAGGCGGTCTCCAGCGCGCTGCCGCCGATCTCGACGTTCAGCAGTCCGGGCGACAGCACCGCGATATCGGCGGCAGCCACGACGACGATCAATCCAGCGAGTCTGAACAGCTTGGAACCGTTCATTTCTTCTTTCCCCCCTTGCCCTGCGCCGAACGGGGCTCTCAATCTATCTTCCAATGTTTTACTAGGAAAAGTATACCATAGGTTTCGCTGCCTCTCTCTTGCAAGAAGCGAAATAATCCTCAGAGTTTTAAAATATTCCCAATCTGTCCGTTATATGTTCCGGGCCGCGCTGCAGCTCCCCGGGCCGGCTTTCCCTTCAGCGCAAAAAAAGCCGGCCCGGACCGCGTCACGGTCTGGCCGGCTTTTGGAACTTCTTGCGGTAGTCGGCCGGACTGCAGCCGGTCTCCTGCTTGAACAGCTTGGAAAAATGAGAGTCGTTGGCGTATCCGACCTGATTGGCGACGGCGCGGACCGGCAGGGAGGTGTCCTGCAGCAGCCGCTTGGCCTCCGAGAGCCGCGCCTGGATGATATAAGTGCCGAGAGGCATGCCTGTCTCCTTCTTGAACAGCCGGGCCATGTAGTCGGGATTGAGAAAGACCGTCTCCGCCAGGCTGGTGCGGGTAAGATCATGCGCGAGATGGGCATGGATATGACGGGCGACCTCGTCCGCGATGGACTTGGGATGCTCGGCGAAAGGACGGGAATGCGCCGCCGTACGGACCAGATACCGAAGGTAGCCCTGCATGTCTTCGACGGAATGGAGGGACTGGGCATGCAGCCGGTCCCCTTCCGAGCCCGCATACAGCTGATGGGCCTGAATTTCCCTGCTCTTCAGATGGGCGTAGACGATCTGGACCATATCGTGCCGGAACGGCCGTAGCACGGAAGCGCATAGAGCGTTCTCCCGCATCAGGCGCTTCAGATACGCCTCGGTTTCATCGAGAAAAGAGCCGTATGCCCCCTCGCCAAGCAGCCGCTCGAGCAAGTCCAGATTGGGCGGCATATAAGCCGCCTCCTGACTGGAGCCGCTTTCGACGAAGATCGTCTCATTGCGGTGCTTGATCCATTCCTCATTGACATGCAGCAGCTCCTTGACGGCTTTGCGGATCTCCCCGAGCGGCCGGGACGTCGCGATATGGCAGCTGCAGTCGCATTTCAGGAATTTGCGGACCTCGGATATCAGCGCGTCGCAGAGCCGCATCGGGATATCTCTGTCGGGAGCAAGCGTCCATTTCAAGATGAGCATCCAGTTGCCTTCCTTGAACTCGGAGATGGCTTCGACGGATAAGGAGGGGTGCTGAAACAGCTCGTACATGACATTGAGCAGCGCGTAGTCGAACAGCGGCTTGTCTTCGCGGCCGAGGCTGGCCTCATGCGGAAACAAGGTCACAAGCACGGGCAGGAACAGATCGCTCAGCCGGTAGGGTAGATTCTCTTCCGTGATGGCGCCTGCAGCCGCAGAAGGACTGGAGGGGAAGGCCTTGCCGGCGACGAGCCGGGTCCAGAAATCCTCCAGCACGCTCTTGCGGCTCTTTTGCCACAGCTCCCCTTCATGGATCGCCAGCTCGTTATGCTTCTGCTCGCGGGCTTTGGCGATCGCCTTCCGGATAATCAGAGTCAGCTTGTCGACCTCGATCGGCTTGAGGAAATAATCGAAGCTTTGCAGCTCGATCGCTTTCTGCGCATAGTTGAAGTCGGCGTAGTTGGTCAGAAAGATCGCCTGGACCGGGCAATTCTCCTGTCGGATCCAGGCCAGCAGCTCGAGCCCGCTGCCTTGGGGCATCTCGATATCGCAAATGAGGATCTGCACGGTATATTCCAGCAGAATCTCCCTTGCCTGCGCGACATTGTAGGCGGTATGGACATGCTCGACGTTCATCGCGCGCCAATCGATTTTGCTCTCAAGCGCCTTGACGACGAAGTAATCGTCGTCCACAAGAAGGACGTTCATGGCAGGCTTCCTTTCGGGATGGGATTAGTCGCTGCCGGCCGGGAGCGTCATCGTGATGCGGGCTCCGCCGTCGATTCCATTGGCGAAGTCGACCGTCGCCCGCTCGCGGTACATCAGCTTCAGCCGCTGCAGCGTGTTCATGATGCCGATCCGGTTGCCTCCTGTCTGATCGAGGCTCTCTCCGCTGTGCAGCCGCTCCAGGATGGGAGGCGGGAATCCGGGGCCGGTGTCCGCGATAGCGATGACGGCCATCTCCTCCTCCTCCTTTCTCTGCATCGACACCGTGATGGAGATGCTGAGCTCCCGCTCTCGCGAGACAGCATATTTGACGGCATTCTCGATGAACGTCTGGATGACGAGAGGGGGAATCTTTACGCCCGAAGCACGGTCCGGCTGGCAGATCGTATAGGACAATGCGCTCCGGTAGCGGGATCGCTGAATATCGAGATAGATTCGGGCATGCTCGATCTCGTCCTCGAGGAGGACCAGGTTGTCTCCGCTCTGGAAGATATAGCGGAAGTAGCGCGTCGTGGCCATCGACATGCTCTCGATCTCCTCGTGCATTTCCATTTGCGCCATGCTGTAAATGCTCGTCAGGCAGTTCAGAAAGAAATGCGGGTTGATCTGAAGCTTCATGTAATCCAGCTGAATCTTCTTTTTTTCCAGCTCCTGCTCGTACATTTCGATCTTGTATTTCTTGAGCTGCCTGACGAGATCCCGGAACTGCGCGTTCGCCTGCTCCAGCTCGATGATGCGGCTTCCGGCGCCTGATCCGGAGTCGCCGTCCTCGTAGATGCGGGCCAGATTGTAGGAGAAGCTCTTGACGGGCCCGAGCACCTGCTTGCGGAAGAGGAACAGGAACGCGCTGAGCGTGCAGGTGACGAGAAAGAAGAGCAGCATGATCAGCAGCTGCACAATCATGATCTTCTCGAACGCCCCGTAGTGGATGACCAGCTCGGCGGTGAAGGTGGCGTTGCTGAAGCTGCTGTCCACGACGGTCGGCGCCCGGAGCAGATTCAGCCAGAACGGCTTGCGGGCGCCGGGCGGGCTGCCGCTCTGGGGAGCGGACAGGCTGCGGCCTTCCTCGTCGACCAGCGATGCGTACCCGCTTGCCCCGAGATCCATCTGCCGGAGCGGCCGGATCATATTGTCCGCCGAGACGAGTCCGATCAGGTAGCGGTCATGGTAGGGGACGATGTTGACGATGTAGGAAATTCCCCGAACCGTAAGCGGCGTCCATTTGGAATAATAGTTTTCATAGACCCCCTTGTCTTCCGTCAGCGATCGGATCTGCTGCTTCAGCTCGAGAAAATGCCCGTAGGATATCCCCATCGGCGCGCAGTTCTGGAACAAGTCCCGGCTCTTCAAGTAATAGAAGAAGTTGTATTCCTGCTCGTAGTTTTTCGTCAGCTCGGTGAACCGCTTAAAGAGCTTCTCCTGAGCCTTCAGGAATTCGGTGCTGTTGTCCGGATAATCGTTCATGTCCGTGATCGTCTCGTCGTTGGCCAGCGTCCAGCCCATGTAATGGTTGATATAGGCGAAGTCATGGTCGATCCGGTTGACATAGAGATCGGCCGTATCCTGGACATTGCTCGTGGATTGCTGCTTGACCAGGGACATGGAGATGACGCTGATGACAAGGTCGAGCGCAAGGGCCAGGAACGAGAGGAAAACCAGCAGCCTGACATAATGGATGATCGGGTAGGGCTTTTTCCGGTTGGATGGATTCATAGGCGGGAGGCTCCAGTCCTTTCCGCGCTTCCAATCTTGAATGCGCTTTATTTCTAGTATAAAGGTTTTCGTCCAGAAAATGGATCGGATGTCGGCGGCTCGGAATGCCAAAGTCCGGATAGCGCAAAAACAAGTCCGGATAACCGCATGGAGGGAGGGATGACCGAGGGCGGATTCCTCCCGGCGCGCCTCGGAAGTCCGGATAACGGTCCTTCAGGTCCGCCGTCCGCGCCCTGGGCGGGGCTATACTGGAGGAGTTCAAGAGGGACAGCGACAGTGCCGCTGCATGGGGGGGGAATGAAGATGGCATCCGGTCAAGCCGGAACGACGGGACGGACGGTCAGGCAGATCAGAAGGGGAGCGGGACTGTATGTGCTGCTGCTGCCCGCATTTATCCTGACGCTGCTTTTCGCGTACAAGCCGATGTACGGCGTCGTGATCGCGTTCAAGGATTACAGTCCTGCGCTTGGAATCATGGACAGTCCATGGGCGGGATTCAAGTATTTCGAGAAATTTTTCCAATCGTATCAATTCGACAATACGATCCGGAACACGCTGGTCATCAGCCTGTACAGCATGGCCACGTTCCCGATACCGATCGCGCTGGCGCTCATGGTGAACCAGATGCGGGCCAACCGGTTCAGACGCTTCTTCCAGACGGTGACGTACATGCCGCATTTCATCTCGACGGTCGTCATGGTGGGGCTGATGCTCATTCTGTTCTCGCCAAGCACAGGCCTGCTGGGCAATCTGTACGCGCTGTTCGGAGTGGAGCCTCCCGATCTGATGGGCTCCTCGGGCCTGTTCACCAGCGTTTATGTCTGGTCGGACGTGTGGCAGCATGCCGGCTGGGACAGCATCATCTATATCGCGGCGCTGTCGGCGGTCGATCCTAGCCTCTATGAGGCTGCGACTGTCGACGGAGCGAGCCGCTGGCAGAAGGTCCGCTTCATCGATATTCCGATGCTGCTTCCGACGGCCGTGACGCTGCTGGTATTGCGGGTCGGCGGGCTGCTCGGGGTAGGCTTTGAAAAGGTATACCTGATGCAGAACGATCTCAACATCACCTCGAGCGAGATCCTCTCCACCTATGTGTACAAGATCGGCCTGCTCAGCAGCCAGTACAGCTTCTCCTCCGCGATCAACCTGTTCAATACGGTCATCAACTTCGCCCTGCTCGTCATCGTCAATCAAATCGCCAAAAAAACAAGCAGCAACAGCTTGTGGTAAGCCGGAGGAATTCATGATGGAGACACGGAATGCCGCTGTTGCGGGCAAAACGGCCGGAGGCGTCAACACCCGCTCTTCCGATGCCGTCCTGGAGGCGGTTCTGTACGGACTCGCCGTCCTGATGCTGATCGTGCTTTTGTATCCGCTTTATTTTATCGTCATCGCCTCCTTCAGCAATCCGTCCTCGGTTGCCGGCGGCAAAGTGTGGCTCTGGCCGAGCGGCTTCACGCTGGACGGATACAAGGAGCTGCTGAAGCATGCCAACATCTGGATCGGCTACCGCAACACGATCCTGTATACGGCAGCGGGCACGGCGATCGGCCTCGCAGTCAACCTGTCTGCGGCGTATGCGCTGTCCCGCAGGGATCTGCCCGGGCGCAAGCTTCTGTCCCTTTACTTCATCTTCACGATGTTTTTCAGCGGCGGCCTCATTCCGATTTTCCTGACGGTCCGCGACTTCCATATGTACGATACCTTTCTCGTCATGGTGCTTCCCTTCTCCGTGTCGGCCTACAACATCATCGTAGCCCGGACGTTTTTCCAGACGAGCATTCCGGGCGATCTGTGGGAAGCGGCGCAGATCGACGGCTGCGGCAATCTGAGGTACTTCGCGCAGGTCGTGCTTCCGCTCTCCAAGGCGATTGTCGCCGTGCTCGGATTGTGGATCGCCGTCGGCTATTGGAACTCCTACTTCAACGCGCTGATCTATCTGAAAAATCCCGAACTGTACCCGCTGCAGCTCATCCTGCGCAACATCCTGATCACCAATCAGATGCAGTCCGGCATGGGGAGCGGGGAGGCGGCGCAGATCGCGCTCAGGCTGGCCAGCCTGATGAGGTATTCGGTCATCATCGTCTCTACCGTTCCGATCATGCTGCTGTACCCGTTCGTGCAGAAGTATTTCAATCAGGGGGTGATGATCGGCGCCGTGAAGGAATGAGCAATCGGCTTGACCGTCATGTGATCTCGCGACAACAATTAATCGGGGGGAATGAAAGATGGGTTACCGTTCCGCATCTAAAACCGTGATGGCCGCGCTGCTCTCCGGAGCTCTGCTGGTCGGGCTGACCGCCTGCAGCGGCGGCGGAGGAGACAAGGCCGCAGCCGTGAAGACCGGCGAGTTCAACAAGGAAGGCCTGCCGATCGTCAAGACGCCGGTAACGCTCAAGGCGCTGACCGTCCGCTGGGGCAACATGGGCGACACGTTCACCAAGAACCAGTGGATGATCGATCTGGAGAAAAATACGAATGTGAGGATCGAATGGCAGGTCATGTCCTCCAACGACTGGAACGAGCAGAAGTCGATCATGCTCGCCAGCGGCACGCTGCCGGACATCATTTTCGGCGATCTCGCGTTCTCGGACTCCGACATCGTCAACAATCTGAGCTACTTCCGCCCATTGGACGAATACATCGATTCCTACATGCCGAACCTGAAGGCCGCGCTGCAGGAAACGCCGGAGCTGAAAAAGCTGAGCACGTTCCCGGACGGCAAAATCTACTCCATGCCGGCAAGGCTGCCGTCCCGTCCGAAAACGAAGTTCCAGCCGGTCATCAACAAGACGTGGCTGGATAAGCTCGGCCTCAAGGTGCCGGATACGATCGACGATCTCTACAACGTGTTCAAGGCGTTCAAGGAGCAGGATCCGAACGGAAACGGCAAGAACGACGAGATTCCGTATACCGAGAAAGGGCTGAGCATGGACTTCCTCAATCCGTTCGGCATCACCGATCCGAACGGCAACAACATGCTCGTCAAGGACGGCAAGCCGGTCTATTATCCGGTGACAGAGGAATACAAGGAAGGGCTGAAGTGGGCCAACAAGCTGTATGAAGCGGGCCTCATCGACAAGGAGATGTTCACGCAGGACGCCACCATGACCTCGGCCAAGCAGCAGAACGCGGACGCGCCGATCGTCGGCTTCTCCTACCAGTGGACTCCGGACGCCGTGTTCGGCAAATGGAAGGACCAGTACGTCACGATTCCGCCGCTCGCAGGACCGGACGGCAAGCGGTATCAGTCCGGCATTCCGGTCGGCATGAGCCTGTACCGCAACGAGCTGCTCATTACGGCCTCCTGCAAGCAGCCGGAGATCGCCGCGCGCTGGGCGGACCAGTTCTACACGAACGAAGCCGGCATCCAGAACTTCTGGGGAGCGATCGGCACCGTCATCCAGAAGAACGACAACGGCACGTACACCCTGATGGACCCTCCCAGCGGCACTAGCGCCGACGCCTGGTACTGGGAGCAGTCGGTCCGCGACTTCGGACCGAAGTACGTGAGCCCTTCCTTCGAGAAGAACATCGTGCTCAATCCGAAGACCGGCGACGGCCTGAAGCTGGAGATCGACAAGCTCGGCAGCGAATACGTGACGACGCCGTTCCCGAACGTCATGTACAGCGCGGAGGAATTCCAGGAGCTGCCGACCTTGACGACCGACATCGACGGTTATGCGGCGACGATGCGCGCCCAGTGGGTGACCAAGGGCAACATCGATGCCGAATGGGATGCTTACATCAAGAAGCTGAACGACATGAAGCTGGATCAGCTGCTCAAGATCCGCACAGCCGCGTATGAACGGTATATGAGCGTGAAATAGATCGGGCGGGCCGCATCGCGGCCCGCTTTCGCTATTCCTCGGGCGAGCTCCGCCGCGCTGGATCGGGCTGGGCATATGCTGCTGGCCAAGCAAGTGAAAACGCCCCGGGACCGTTTCCATGTCCCGAGGCGCTGCTTTTGCTATGCCTTCCCTTGATTACAGGCCCTTCGCGCTCGCTCCAGTTCCAACAGCGTCGTCTTCATTTCCATCCCGCCCCGGTAGCCGGTAAGCGCGCCGCCCTTGCCGATGACCCTGTGGCAGGGCACGGCGATCAGCACGAGGGGTTGGCGCACAGCATCGCGAAACACAKCGCGTGGTAAAGGAGGACGCTAATTGGAAATGTACCTGAAATTCAATAATGGCGCGGAGTCTCTATGGCTCCCGGTAAACCCCGAACGAATCGGAGCAACGTCGGCGGGCGCGTACGAAGATGTTCCAATACTCAATTTCGGCGAGTATACCGTACCTTCCGCGCCAAAGACAACGACATATACCCTATCGTCCTTCTTTCCGCGCGATTACAACGCGAGCTATTGCAATTATATCGATTTACAGCGGCCGTGGGATATCGTAAAGACGCTCCTGCGCTGGCAGGCGTCGGGCAAGCCGTGCCGCTTTATCGTTACGGGAACGCCGATTAACGTAGCGGTGACGATTCGAACGTTTGAGTACGAGGAGCGCGCAGGCGAGCCGGGCGACGTCTACTATACGCTCGAACTAAAGGAATACGCGTTTATCTCGCTACCGAAGAAGTCCGACGCGCCAGCCACGAAAGCGGCCGCTATAACAACGTCAACAGCGCGCCCAAGCACGAAAACGGCGCCCGCAACGTATACCGTTAAGTCCGGCGACACACTGTCCAAAATCGCAGCCCGGACGCTCGGTAGCGCGGATAAATGGCGAGCGATCTACGATAAAAATAAGGCGGTCATCGGCGCTAACCCGAACGCGCTCAAGCCGGGTACGAAGCTGGTGATGCCGTCATGATTCGTGTGTTATACGATGGCAAAACGTATATCGATGCGCTAGTCACATCGGTCGAATGGTCGGGCGATATCGCGAAGCCTTACCGGACGCTAACGGTGCAGCTCTCCAATACGCTTGATGGCGATGAACAGGCGATTAATTTCGAGGTCGGCAAAGAGATCCGGTTTTATGCGGACAATGCCGGCCTTTTTCGCGGCATCATTTTTACCTACGAAGTCAGTCAATCCGGAAGCGCGACGATAACGGCGTACGACGAAAACGTGTATCTTACGAAAAACATGGATACGCGCAAGTTTGTCGGCAAGACGGCATCCGCAATAATACGCGAAATATGTTCGGCGTTCGGCGTACCGGTTGGAACGATTGCCGAAACGGGCTACGTGATTCCGCGCATGGTTCTCCGCAATAAAGACTTATGGGATATGATGCTGACCGCGCTGACCGAAACGAGTAAACAAAACGGTAAGAAATACCGCGTGTACTCGTCGTCCGGTCGCCTGTATCTCGCGGAACGTAAAGACGCCGCCGTCCGATGGATGCTCGAAGATGGCGTGAATATCCTGACCGCAAGCCGTTCGCAATCAATCGAAGAAACGCGCACGACCGTAAAGGTCATCGGCGGGGATGACGAAAAGGCTCCGCTAACGGCGACCGCGACAGATAGCGCGATGAAAGCGAAGTATGGAACGATGCAACATCTCGAAACTGCGGACTCAAAACTGACGCAATCGCAAATACAGCAGCTCGCGAAACAGCGGTTAGCCGATCTCGCGAAAATAGGCGAAGAAGTAACGGTTGAAGCGCTCGGCCTGGCGGATGTGGTCGCGGGCTCCGCCATCTACGCATTCGAGTCGATGACGGACGTGGCCGGCGGCTATTACGTTTCTACCGACCGCCATACGTGGGAGGGCGGAGTACACCGGATGAGCGTTACCTTATCGCGTACGTATGACTTGCCCAAGCTTCCGTACGAAGACGACGAGGCCGCGAAGGCTGCCGCGAAGAAGAAGAAAAAGAAAAAAGGCGGCGCGGAGGATTGGCTGCTGGCCGAAGTAAAGGCGGTGAACGGCATTAAATGAGTACGATTGAACTACCGGAAGGGTCTGGCATGGCAAAGCTTGCTCACGTAATTAAGGCGCTAGGCTACAACAAAGACGTAGACTTCGAATTCGGAACGGTGACGGCTGGCGGCGTTAAACTCGATAACGAAACATTCGAACTCGATGCGGAGGACTTCGATATCGCGGAGCATCTTACCGCTCATACGCGAACAGCAACGATAACCGGCAACGGACTCCCGTATTCCGTTTCGATCGCGTTCGACTCCGCCCTTACTATCGGTTCCCGTGTCATCGTCGCGTCATACAACGCCGGCCAACGTTACATTATCCTTGATCGCGTAGGAGGTGCGGCCGATGGCGTTAAGTCCGCTGAGTATGGACAATGATTTGACGGATGTGAGCGCGGCCGACACATCGATTACGGAGCCATTACCGCTAAAGACGTACGCGCTCGATTTTGCAGGCGGTAATATTGGCGGCATGGTAGACGGGCAAGAAGCGATCCAGCAGGCGGTAATAAAAGCGATTGCGACCGCGCGCTACCGGTTCCCTATTTACGATTTTGATTACGGCTCGGAGCTAGACGATTTAATCGGTCAGGGCGCGCCGTTGTCCGTTTTGCAAACGGAGGTTCCGCGTGCCATAACCGAAGCACTTATATACGACGACCGGATAAGCGGTGTCCATACGTTTTCAATCTCGAAAGAGGCGGACGCATTGTACGTCTCTTTTTTTTGTTGACGTCGACAACGACTCAATTCCGGTGGAGGTGACGTTATAGCGATGTTTGACGATCAAACAACGGCCGCGATTCTTCAGCGCATGCTTACCGCAATCGCGCCGGATATTGACAAGCGGCAGGGCTCGGTCGCGTACGATTTGCTTGCGCCGTCTGCGCTAGAACTCGCGCAGGCTTATATCGCGTTGACGACCGCGTTCGATCTCGGATACGCGGAAACGGCGAGCGGCGAATACCTGGACCGTCGCGCTGCCGAGCGAGGGATCACGCGTAAGGCCGCCGCAGTAGCGGAGGGCTACGTTACCTTTGCGGGGGCGGCCGGCACAACAATTCCGGCGGGAACGACCGTCACGACAAGCGGCGATATTCCGATCGCGTTTACAACGCAAGCGGCGGCAGTCGTCGGCCAGTCGGTCGCGGTCAAGGCGGTCGTGGCGGGAGCGTCCGGTAACGTTGCGGCAGGCGCGATCAATCTCGTAGTCGGCAACTTGGCCGGCGTATTGACCGTTTCGAACGTGGCGGCGATGACTGGCGGATCGGATACGGAATCGGACGATAGTTTGCGCTCCAGATACCTCGAAGACGCCCGCACACCGGCGACCAGCGGCAACGAGGCGCATTACCGCCAGTGGGCGAAGGAAATCGCAGGCGTTTACGATGCGCGCGTATTCCCCGTGTGGAACGGTCCCAATTCGGTGAAGGTCGCGCTATTGGCGGACGATAAGACGGCGCCGAGCCAGTCGGTCATAGACGCAGCCAACGCGCATATTCAGGAGATGCGGCCGATTCTCGCTAACGTGACGGTGGTGGGCGTGACTGAAATTCTGGCGAACATATCCGTTAAGTTGACGCTCAAGGAGGGCGGCGTGCTGGCGGATGCGGTCGAACAGATTCGCGCCAATGTGACGAAGTACCTCGCGGATCTCGCGTTTAACGACCTCGTCGTTCGGTACGCGAAGATAGCGGAGTGCATTCTTAACGCGCCGGACGTATTGGACTACGAAAACTTGACGGTTAACGGTGGCACCGGCAACTTCCAGCTCTCTGCGGATCAGGTCGCGGTTACGGGCGCAATAGTAACGACTAATTAACGAAATGGGGACGAATAAATGGCGGGAATGAGTACGTATCTCGAAAATAAGCTGCTCAATTACGTTTTAAAGGGAACCGCGTATGCAGCGCCAACAACGCTTTATGTCGCGCTCTTTACGAGTGACCCGACGGATGCCGGCACAGGAACGGAAGTAACCGGAGGTGCTTACGCACGCCAAGCGGTCACGTTCGCGACTTCTACGGCATCAAAATCGAGTACGGCTACCGACGCTCTGTTTCCGGTTGCAACCGCGGCATGGGGAACGGTTACACATATCGGTATTTACGACGCGCTAACGGCGGGCAATTTGTTGTTCTCTAGCGCGCTGACGACGTCTAAATCCGTATCGGCCGGCGACCAAATTAAGATTGCGGCGGGCGACGTCTATATCACGCTCGACTAAGGAGGATCGCGCATGGCAGTCGTAAATATCGGCGCGATCGTAACGTCGGCGGCGGCCCTATCCGGAAAGGTGACGCTAGTTACTCGTGCGGGTAGCGCGATTGCTTCGGCAGCGGCAGTTAGTGGCGCGGTCATCCGGAGGGTAAGCGCGAAGGGCGGCGCGATTAGTAAAGCGGTGTTGGCCGGAAATACGGTGCGACTACTTTATACTGGCGCTCCTATCGCATCAAAATCCGCAGCCATCGTTCGCGACGTCAAGCAATATAAGACGCTGACCGCCGCTATCAGCGCCAAAGCAACCGTTGAGGCTTACCGGTATGACCGTGATATCTCGCGCGATGTTAGCGAGTATCTTCCAAAGTATTACGAAGATTTCCGCGTTGTACTTGAAATGATGGCGCGCACGGCTAACGAGTCGACGCGTC
This sequence comes from Paenibacillus sp. P22, assembly GCF_000469945.2. NCBI lineage: Bacteria > Bacillati > Bacillota > Bacilli > Caryophanales > Paenibacillaceae > Paenibacillus > Paenibacillus sp. P22. The sequence continues at coordinate 77,196 of NZ_CBRA020000003.1, forward strand.
TCCACGCGTTGGTGCAGCGGACACTTGACGACATGTATCCGGATACAGCGAGCGAGGCGGGCATTGAGCGGTGGGAGCGCGACTACGGGATTACTCCGGTGGACGGGGCGACGTTGGTGCAGCGGCGGGCGGCGGTTGTGGCGCGGATGAAGGCGCCTGGAGTAACGACGCTTGGGCGGTTTAAAGCGTTGGTGAACGGGTTTTATGACGTCAATGTAACAGAGATATACGATGCTGGGCGCGTCAAGTCAACGATTATGTCTAAGCGCGGCGTGCCGGACAACATTGCGGAAATGGTAACGGCGGTCGGCGAAGTTATTCCGGCACATGTCGCGCACGACTTCGAGTTTACGTATCTGCCGTGGGATGAGGCGGAACAGGTCGCTTTAACGTGGGATCAGGCGGAACAATTTCCGTCAGGTGACGCGTTGGAGGCGGCTTTTTTAATTCCGTATAGCGGAGGGAGCAACGGATAAATGGCGTCAAAACGAACGACAAATATGGGCATGAACGACTGGATCGGCTCGGACGGAATTCGGCGCGATGAGATGAGCGTTAACTTTCAATATATCGACTCGGAATTTGAGCAGCGCGGAATTAGTGTAAAGTGGTACGGAGCGGTTTGCGATGGAATTGCGGACGATACACAGGCACTTATCAATGCGTTTGGTAAGTTGAAGGACGGGGACACTCTTGTCTTTCCGAAGAAAGGCCGCTGTAAGACGAATGTTATCGGATTCCTAGCTACTGTCTCGAAGAAAAATATAACCGTGCTCGGAAATGATTGCGTAATTCAAATTGAAGATCAGGGTTTAGGCTTTACGAATTGCCGAAGCCTCAGGGTTTCACGGCTGCAAATAGAGCGCAGAGTACAGGCACCTTGGGGAGCAGGGAAAACTGGTGTTTATATTTACAACACCGTTGGAGTGGATTTCGATAGGAACGAGGTATCAAAGTTTACCGACGCGGTGTCTTTTACAAGCTGCACGAACGTTCGTGCTTACAAGAACGTCATGCATGATCTTGGAGAGGAGCCATTCGCAGCTCGTGTTAGCAAAAACGTTATCATCGAGGAAAATGAAGCATTCAATTATCTCGGCGACGGAGTTTTAAACAAGGGTACGGAAGATATGTCGGTCATCCGAAATTATCTCCACTGTGAAAACACCAAGACATCTAACTTGGCCCTATGGAATGCCCTTTCAGGCGCAAACCCCGCTGCACCGGTTCAAGGCGGAGGAGTCACGAGCAACGTAGAGGACGGCAATTATAACAACCTCAACATGACCATCGATGACAATCGGATTTACAGCACTATCTATGGCATCATTCTCTCCGGGGTAACAGTTGCTAAGATCATTAATAACCGGATCAAGAATGTCGGAGTTGCGGCGGGAATTGCGCTATCCGATTCGGCTACGTATAACCCAGGGAAGGTCGGTAACTATGACGTCATTATCGCGCATAACCATATCGACAACCTGCTTAACCCTGGCCCGCAGTACGGGATTTACGTTAAAACAGGCGCAGTATTGACGGATCGCGTTCAAATCGGTTTCAACACGGTCCGTCCTGTAGGGCCGCATAAAGGAATCTCAGCGAGTGGTAAGGCACATCTATTCGGGAACACAGTCGATAAGTGCGAAATAGGCATTGAGCTGTTCGCGGGAGCAAAAGCAACGGGTAACACCGTTCTTGATTCGTTCGTTACTGAATATGGTCGCGCAATGTCGCTCTACGACAACGCCATCGCAATTAACAATACGATTAATTCGAGTACGTCTGTCCTTCTATGGGGCAGCGGCGCAACATTCTCGAATAACGAAGTTATGAATACGGGCGTCAACGTATGGGCCGTCTATGTGACTGCGGGAGCTGTAGGAAATACGGTAAAGGATAATATCATTTCTTCCGCAGGACTAAAGGAAGCCGCGGGCGCTGATGCAGACTGGAAGGATAAAAATGTCTATTCCGGATGGCTTGATCGTGCAGGCGTGAAGACTTATATTCCGCAAGGTATGCCGCGATACGCTTCTCGTCCGACAACCGCTGAAGCAGGCCGCATAACAGGCGCGCCTATATTTGATACGACAATCGGCCTTCCAGTCGTCTGGAACAATACGCGCTGGGTTGAAGCAAACTACGGGCGCGTTACGATGAGCGGGGACGGGGTGACGAAGTTTGTTCAGATTCCGCACGGTCTTTATGCAGCCCCGTTAATTTGCACGGCAACAGCTAGCACGAAAGATGCCGGAACAGCCCGCATTGGATACGTCGATGCAGACGCAGTCAACATAACCGTACACTTCGATAACCCCATGCCAGCGGGTACGAACAATATCGTTCTGTACTGGGAAGCGAAAAATAAATAAGGGAGGCGCGCTAAAGTTGCGAAAAATTAACGAGGTTGTAACGTCGCAACAACTTTCTATCGTGCAAAAAACGGTAATCAGCGAAGATGTACAGTCAATTTACGAACATCAAACAGAGAGGTTTGTTAACGTAACAACCGCTTTGCGGGACACCGAAGGGGCAATCGTCAGCACGCGAGTACATGCGATAACCGGAGTATTCTACGACTTACTAATGTCGCAATCGCCAGATTTTGCTCCCGGAAAGCCGGCGAACGAGTATCGCGAAGCTGACATTTGGCACGTTATCGATTTAATTACAGCGGAGGCGGGCGCGTAAAATGAACGGTCAAACCGCAATAAACACGGTCGTAGGCGCAGCCGCCGGCCTTATTTCGTATGCCTTCGGGTCGTGGTCGCAAGAGCTCGCCTTCCTGGCGCTGCTAATCGCGCTCGACATCGTAACGGGACTTACCGCATCTGTACGCGAGGGCTCCGGCCTATCTTCCGCAGTCGGTGCGCTCGGTCTCGCGAAAAAGGGGCTGACGTTTCTCGTAATTTTACTCGCGCATCGGATGGACGTACTCGCGGGGACAAACGTAATCATGGTCGCGGCGGTATGGTTCTATATCGCGAACGAGGCGGTATCCGTGCTCGAAAATTTCGGTCGGGCCGGCGTACCGATTCCGGACATTATCCGCGATAAAATCGCCGTACTCAAATCGAAAGGTGGCGTTAAGGATGACGTTGACACTCGATAACGTACGCGCCAAATCCTCCGCGAAGCTGATCGGCCTCTTTCCCGTTGTGGCTGCGGCGAGTAACGTTCTTATCGAACGCTGCTATAATCGCGGCGTGCCGATCGTCATTACGCAAGGTCTGCGGACTTATGCGGAACAGGACGCTCTCTATACGCAGGGCCGAACGAAGCCCGGCGCAATCGTAACGAATGCTCGCGGAGGCTACTCGAACCATAACTTCGGCGTCGCGATTGACTTCGCGCTACTCCTGCCGGATGGTCGTACGTGTTCCTGGGATACGAAGCGCGACGGTGACCGCGACGGCGTGGCGGACTGGAACGAAGTTGTGGCGGAAGCTAAGCGCCTCGGCTTCGAATGGGGCGGAGACTGGCGGACGTTTACGGACCTGCCGCATTTCGAAATGACATTCGGAATTTCTACGGCTGCCTATCGCGGTGGTCAGCGGCCGACGGCGGCACAGGTTGCGGCAGCCTACGCGAAAATTAACGAGGGGGCAACGGAAATGAAACGTGAAGATGCAGACGCGGTAATTGCGTATCTTAAAACGGCGTACGGCGCCGCCAAGACGGCAGCCGAACGTAAAGAACTCGGCAGACTTGCGGATGTACTACGAGTGGCATCCGGACAGCAACCGCAGAATAAATAACGAATCATAACGCGCCCATCGGCGTATCTTAACGATATAAATACGTTGAGGTACGACGGTGGGCGCTATTTTCGTTTCCGCTCAAAACTGGTAAGATTACGGTAATTACGTCGAGGAGCGTGCGAGATGATCGATAACGCGGAGATTAGGAAACGCCAGCGTCGCGAAAAGGACTTCGTTATATACGGGTGGGCTACGGTAGTCGGCGTCTTTTTAACTCCGCTGGTTATCGGCATACTTTTCGCGGCGGCCGGCGTCATTGTCGGATATCACGTTAAAAAGAAGTACGGACGCGATACGATGGGGGTCGCGATCATGGTCGGAAACATTGCGGCGATACCCGTCCTAACCGCGCTACTATATACGCTGAGATTATTCGGATAGGACACGCATCATATACAAGCCCGCCGGCATACGCTGGGGGTAGCGTAGCCCCTACGGGCGTAGCGCTTGGAGCGATCTGGACGGTTAACGCCGCCTGGGTCGCTCCTTTTTTGCGTTTAGTGCTGAATTGGACATACGCTAGATCTTCGCAAACTCTGCGTTAATTTGTCGTCAACATGGGCAAGCGCCCCGCATAACATGTAACATACGCAACACGACACGCAGAGGAGATGAGTGCATGGATAGGACGCTTGTTAAGAAGATGGCGCGCGAAGTATCGGTCGAAACGCTGGGCGGCTTTATCGTTAGTTACGCGCAAGAGTTCGCCGGTAAAACGGATGTCAACGCGGAAATGGAGGAGACGCTGGCAACGCTGGAGGATTTAATCGCGGAAATGAGGCGGCGTGTAGGCGGAGGAGAAACGAAAGCATCGCGCAAGCCCCGCAAGCCGAGGACCGAAATTCCTACGCCAATAATAACGAACTCTAACGCAGACGAAACGGATGACGACGATACACCATCGCGGCCGACGTCATTCATCGGTAACGGCGGTGGTAGCCGATGAGCTTCGTTAATAAACCGGTCAGCTTCAACCTCGCTAACGCACATCAACGCGAACTATACGAATGGGTGTCGGCCAAAAGCGCAGGCAATTTCAGCGGCTACGTTAAAGCGCTCCTGTTCGCGGCAATGTCCGCCGATAACGCGAAAAAGGACCGGAAGTAATCCGGCCCGATATCGTATGAGAGTGGCAGCGCGCTTCTACAGCGAACAGTTAACGATAAATCCAATAACCGCGCCAACAATCACGCCAATTACGAAATGCATTCGCCGCCACTCTCCTTCACCGGTTTATAGCTGTATTATTGCCGTCTGACTGCGTCAATATTCGTGAGGGAGCGTGGAGGTAATGGGAAGCGAAGCGTTAGATTGGAACGCGTTTATGCAGGGCGAAATCAAGGCGAAAACATGCGCGCCAAGTTCGTTAGGGCTCGTTGGAAAAACGGCGGCCGGCGTTCACATGTTTCTGATTCCGAAGGCTGTATTCGCGGCGGGGGCAGACGGTGGGGATACGTGGCTGGAGATCTTTTCGACCGTTCTCAATATCGCCGATTGGCTCTGCGTCGGCATCATCGTATTTAGCGGCGTAACGTGGATGTTCGGCAATCGTACAAAGGCGATGGAGCTGATAATGGGAGGAGGCGCCGGCTACCTTATTATCCGCCATGCGGTCGATATCCGTAACTGGCTGAAGACGCTATGATTACGCGCATAAACGGATACCCGATCTCGGCGGGCTTCGGCGACATTGACTCGGTCCATAAGATTCCGCATAAAGGCGTAGATATCGCTGTTCCGATCGGCACGCCGCTGCACGCCATCTCTGACGCAACAGTAACGAGAGTAAACGATTCTGGCGCGCTCGGCTTCGGCAAGAGTGTCCGCATGAAAACGGAAGACGGCACGGAAATCATATACGGTCATCTATCGCGTGTAACGGCGCAGCATGGTGATCACGTTTCGGCGGGCGACATCGTAGCGCTTAGCGGCAATACCGGCCACTCGACCGGTCCGCATGTTCACGTTCAAATCGTCTCGGACTCTGGCGCGCTTATCGATCCGACGCCAGTCGCGCAGCTCGCCGCGGAACCATCCGGAATTATGGACCACGTGCGCGGATTCGCGGATTGGTTCGTAGGCAAGGAGCGCGACATTATCGCAGGACCGGTCCGGTCAACGTTAAGCGCGTTTCTACACGATTTAATCGCGGTGCTGAATATTAACTCGGCCGAAATTATAACGCTCGCCATCGTATCTTGCGCTGGCGGCATGATGATATCGCCAATCATCGGTGATCGCGGCAAATGGATGGGGCGCCTCTTCATCGCGTTTTGGGGCGGAATTATATGGCGAGTCACAACGTAAGGAGGTCGTAGTCATGCCGCTTGTCGAACGCGTTCAACCGCAGCGCGTCATCTTCCGAATCATTCCGCATCATACCGTCCTCAACTCGGCTTCGCGTAATTTTCAGCGCAGCCTATACGAACTTTTTTCCGTACGACACGCGCCAGAACGACGCGGCCTTCACGTTGTCTTGCGGCCGGCTCCCGACTTTTGGTGGATAACGAAACTTGCCACGGACTCGATCGAATACTTTGTCGCGATGCCGGCCGAGTTTGCCGATGCCTTCCGTACGAAATTTCGCAATCACGAGCAATGGCGCAAGTCGACGCTGGAACTGGCGCCGGACTTCGAGATGCCTCCGGAGGATAATACGGAACTCTACGCGATCAAGTATCGCCGGCACGACATGTTCTCGCTCGACTTTCGTTATAACGAGCAAGCGACGCCTGTGCGCGATCTTGTCGGGGTAACGCGGGAGTTGGCGCCGGGCGAGTCTGTAGCGCTATTTATCCGCCAGGAGACGGTCGGCCGCGCCCGCTGGAAGAAACTCGCCGACTACGCATGGCAAACGTGGGATAAAGGCGGCGTACCTTATCGCGCTGGCTTCGACCCTTTGCGCATGCTGCGTACGGTCGCGTCAGCCGCGGTCCATATCGCGTTCGAGGTGAAGACGTTGGCCGACGATTTGCTCGCGGGCATTGAGCGGACTTTTTACGCCGGAAGTAGCGCGCCGAAAACGAAGGCCGCCCGCCCAACGCTGCCTAACGCTGATCGCGCGGAGCTACTCGTTAACGGCGACCTGAGCGCCTTGACGAAGAACAAGCGCAACCTGCCGGTATTCAAAACGTCGATTCGATACGCGGTAACGTCAGCGGACGAAGTGCGACGCGGGATGCTGGCGCGGTCAGTCGCGAACGCATACGGCGAGCTGGCGGGCGATAATCGGCTTGAATCGGTGCGCGTCAATATCCGCGGTAAACAGGCGCTCAACGATTTGCGGGGTTGGCGTTTACCCGAAATGACCGCGCAGATGATGAGCGTAGATGAGCTCGGCAAATTAACGCAGTTACCGACGGCCGACATACAGGCGGAGTTCGCGGATCTCATGCGCTCGAACAGGCGCGTTGAGACGGAGCTGCCGCGCGTATTTCTCGATGACAGCGGGATTCTCGCCGGCACAACTACGGATCGCGGCGCTACTCATAACGTACACATACCGACCAAGGACGCCGATTTCCTGTTCACGCCGCGCATCATCAACGGGTCGCCGCGCATGGGCAAGGATCAGCACGCGATCAACCTTATAGTCGAGGCGAAGTGTAAGCACGGAATAGGCGCGGTCATTATTGATGTCATCGACGAGCGCAACGGCCACCGCGGCATGAGCGATGCTGTGCGCGATCACCTGGCGCCGGCCGACGTAATCGATATCGATCTCGGTGATACGGAACATCCGGTCTATCTCGGATTGGATTCGATTATGCGGAACCTCACCGACAAGCGGATTGCCGCCGATAGGATCGCGGAGGAAATCACGTCATTCTTGTTATCGGATGGTGACGCGGAGCACCTGCAGACGGCGGATTACTTGCGCGAGGCCGCGAAGATAACCGGCGGTGACATTGGCGGAATCAAGCGCATGTTTACGGACGACGCGTATCGGGGCCGCATGATCGCGAAGAATGAAGCGTTGTTCGATGTCGATATCTGGCGCGACTATACGAAGATGTCCGAGAACATGCGCGCTCAAAAATACGCTCCCGTTGCGCGGCGTATCGGTCAGATTATGGGAAGCGAGTTCCTGCGTCCGTTATTCTGTCAGGCGCCGGACCCGCGCATCGATTTGTTCCGGTGGATATCCGAAGGCAAAGTCGTCCTGTTCCGCGTGCCCGCCCGCCAGATATCGGAGCGCGCGGTCGAGATAATCGCTTATTGGCTGACGCTTAACGTATTCCTGGCGAAGGTGGCGCTCGGCGGTCGCGGTGCCGGAACGTATCTCGTATTGAACGAGCCGCATCAGTTTCTTAGCGCCGGCCTCGTGCATTTTATGGAGCGCATGTTATCGGAAGGACCGAAATACCGGCTGGCTCCGATTATCATCTTCCACCATTTCGCGCAATTCCGTAAGTATCCGGGCTTTGTCGATATGATGATGGCGGCGTCCGCAAACTGGCACATCTTCAAAAATACGAACGAGGGCGTCTACTCGCGCTTGATGCCGTACCTATCGCGTACGTTTGCCGACGCTCAACATGCGTTCGAGGCGACCAAACGCTTCCAATATATAGGCGTATGGCTGAACGCGTCTGGCGAATATGAAGCGCCATTCGTTGCGGACGCGCTGCCGATGGTTGGCGATCGTTACGAGGCGCGCAAGGCTGGCGCTCCGTTGACGCGATATGGGCGTCCGATTGCGGAAGTGCTGGCGGGGATAAAGGCGCGCTAAGTAAACGTTGACGCGAAATGGCGAAGTATGCTATGATAGCGTTCGTCAATGTTGGACGTACAGGTACGCGACAATTGCGCGATTGTGCATTTACGAATGCTTTCGCCTGCTGACCGCATCCCATACGCCGAGACGAATAAAGCGCGGTGCGGTATCGTAAAGAATCGCATAACAGCGCGGTTAATGCGCCGAGGTGGCGGAACTGGCAGACGCACAGGACTTAAAATCCTGCGGTAGGTGACTACCATACGGGTTCGATCCCCGTCCTCGGCACTTCTTATCGGCTGAGATTCGGTCTTGTTGCCGAACTAGCGGATCAGCGATTAAATGTCCTGCTTTGCGTGCAACTCATTAAAAACGCAAACCTCGTTGAAAACCTCCTTTCACTCTGTGAAAGGAGGTTTTTGTTGCACAGGTACCTTTCGGTACGAGGAGGATAGAGAGCTGCTCCCGAGCAGCCCAAAAGGCAATTTTGGCAAAATCCATTAACCTCCGCTAGGCTGCTGCATATACTGCCGTATCAACCTAATGGGAGTGAAGAGTTTGTATTATCAAATGCCTCAGCAGGTATCCCCTCAAGCCACAAGCCCTATGCACACGGTTTTTCCCGTCAATCCATATGTCGTGGAAACGCTTATGTCCGTCAAAGGAAAATGCGTCATCATTGAAACGACCAGGGGCCGTATCGAAGGGACAGTCGCAGGCGTCAAGCCCGATCATGTCATCCTGCAGCTCCATGAAAAAACCGCTTTTATCCGGATTGCCGAAATCGTCTGGATCATGCCGGAATAAGGATCAGGCTCGGGAGCTGCGCATCGCAGCTCCTTTTATGTTGGACAAGGCTTGTTTTTTCAAGTCTTGAATGGCTTTCAATCCGAATCGAATCGATAAGAAGAGGACTGGCGTCTCATTTGCCGATAGAACGTCCCGAACGTACGGGCGGCAGCGTAACGGAACCGCCGCGCTTGAGCTGGCAGCCGGCTTGCGATGTGAACACAAATGGAACTTTACCCTTGAAGCAGGCAGGGAGTTTGCCCAGGGTGGTTTACAGGCTAGTAGTTTTTTCGGTCTGCCCTACGGTCGAATTTTTGATATCTGCGGCATGAGCAGTTCTGCTGCCGATCAGCAGCATGCCTCCGATGACGAGCGCTCCGCCCAGCCACTGGACGACCGGCGGCTTCTCTCCCAATAGGAGCATGGACAGGAGCAGGGACGTCAAAGGCATCCAGCCGGCATAAGCGGCGGTGGTGTATACGTCGCAGCGCTTGATGCCCGCATAGAAGCAGCCGTAGGACAAGGCGGTTATCGCCAGTCCATACCAGGCGAGCGCCAGCCATTCTCGAGACCCGATATTGCCAAGCGACGGCACCGGATGCTCCAGCATGGCGGGGACCGCGCACAAGGCCAGCGCGGCGGCGCCTACCAGCAGCGTCTGAACCATGGGATGGGCGTCTGCCATCGCTCCGGACGAGCCTTCATTCGAACGGGAATTGCGGGACAGCACATTGAAGATGGCTTCGCAGGAGACGGCGCAGAGGATGAGCAGGTTGCCGGCCAAATGGTCCAAGGGAAAGCCGTTGCCTCCCAAGCTCATTCCCTGCAGCAGCGCGATTCCTGCCGCTGTGCAGCCGACTCCAAGTCCGGCCTTGGCCGTCAGCGGCTCCCGGAGGACGAAATAAGCGAGGCAAGCAGTGAGAGCCGGAGCGGCGCCGGTCAATATCCCCGCTTCGCCGGCGCTTGTCATCGTCAGGCCCAGCAGAAGGAAGGTGCGGAACCCGAAAATGCCGAAAACCGCCTGGAGCCAGACAGCCTTCCAATCTTGCCTACGCATGGATCGGATGGTCCGCACGGCCCGCGCGGCATAAATAGGAGCCAATCCTAAGAGCAAAATGGCCAGGCTCACCGAAGAGATGGTGAACATGCCGAGCGAAGCCGACAGCAGCCGGGCGGTGACGACCGAAGTGCCCGCCAAGGCAAAAGCGAAAAACAAATACATTTTACCGATTTGAATGCCCACGTTTCACGATCCTTTCCTGTCAATGTCGATTGCCATGAAATCAAGTATAAGAGTAAACTGGACTTATGGAAGATCCAGTTCAAGGGCAATGATAGAGATCCAGTTGGAGGCGATTATCAATGTGGGGAATCCGGCTGCAGCCGGGTCAAGAGGTGCCGATGTCCAGGCAGCTGTTTCTGGCGCTCAAGGATATAATTCTGAGTGGAGAGATCGCGCAAGGGGAGGAGCTGCCCTCGACGAGGGAAATGGCGAAGCTTCTCGGCGTATCCCGCAATACCGTCACCGAAGGGTATGATATGCTTCTCACCGAAGGATTTGTCGTGAGCCGTCCCGGCGCCGCCACTCGAGTGGCGGACGGCCTGCGGCTGAGCCCGTCCGCTGCCGATTCCGGCGATGGGCAGGCACAGAGGGGCGGGCTCCAGTCCCTGGCCCCGCCGCTCCTGGCCGACTTCAAAACCGGCCAGCCGGATCTGTCCCGGTTTCCTTGGACGGCGTGGAACCAGCTGCTCCGGCAGGCCGCCGAAGGCATGACACCGGAGCTGCTCGGCTACAGCGGGCCCAAGGGGCATGAGCCGCTCTGTACGGAGATTGCCGCCTGGATGCTCCGCAGCAGGGGAGTGAAGGTGGATCCTCGTCATATTTTCATCACCGCGGGAACGACTCAAGCGCTTCACATTCTGGCGGATCTGCTTCATAAGGACGGCTGCAGCTTCGTTGTGGAGAATCCGTCCCATCCATCCACCTCGACGATCATGATGGATAAGGGATATTCTTGCCGCTGGCTGAAGGCGGACGGGGCGGGAGCGGATGTCGACTCTCTGGATGGAGAGCGGGTATCGGCCGTCTGCGTGACTCCTTCGCATCAGTTTCCGCTGGGAGGCATCCTGCCGGCCAGCCGCAGAGCCGCTCTGATCCGCATGGCCGAGGAGCATGGCTTCTACATTGTCGAAGACGACTACGACAGCGAGTTCCGGTATTCGGGAGCTCCTGTGAGCCCGATCTATTCCATGGACAGTTCGAGGACGATTTATGCGGGCACATTCAGCAAAACGCTGTTTCCCGCCCTGCGGATCGGCTTCGTCATCCTGCCGGAGCCTCTTCATGAGGAGTGGAGCAGGAGGCGCACGTTCGCCGGCGTCCAGAATCCGATGCTCGAGCAAGCCGCGCTGGCCGAGTTCCTGCGCAGCAGAAGGATGGACAAGCATATGCGTCTGATGCGGCGGGAGTACGGCGAGAAGCGCTGTCTTCTTTTAAGCGCGATCGACAGGGTTTTCGGCAGCGGCGCAAGCTGTCAGGGCGACGCCTCGGGCCTGCATCTCGTTCTGGAGGTTGCGGGATTGCAATGCGGGAAGACGTTTGCGGCGGAGAGCCTGGAGGCAGGCGTGCGTGCGTATCCTTTAATCGAGTATTGCCATGACGGGGAGGATGGAGAGAACGGCTTCCGGAGCAAGCTGCTGCTCGGGTACGGCCATCTGGATCCCGCGCGGATCGAGGAGCAGGTACGTATTTTGCATGCTTTTCTGGCTCGGTGGATGAGCAGGCAGGCGAGGATTTAAGCAGGGCTTCCCGTTGAAAAAAAGCCCACGGCCGTTTTCCTCCAAAGGAAAACGTTCATGGGCTCCACTATCATTTGCTGCCGTCCTTCACCGGAACGGCGCTGCCGGGCACGGCTTGCTCCGCTTGGGCGCGTATGGCCTTGGCCTGCACTTTCTGTGCCGGATTGCCTCCGGAAGAGGCGGATAAGAGAGTGGCTGCGAGCACAGCCAGAAGCACGGCCGTCCAAAGGCCGCCCCAAGCTTTTGCCGACCCGGGAAGTTTCCTCCACAGCGCCGGCAGCATGAGAAATGGAGCCACGATCCAGCCCGCAACCATCATCGCGCGCATTTTCCGCTCTCCTTTCGTTCCCTTTTTTCCTATATCGGCAAGTTTTTAATGGAATTAAACCATTTCCCGAAATTGGAAACGATGTTTTCGAGGAGCCGCCTTCGGGGTAAGCTTTCCATGCCGCTTGCCGCAATAGGAATGGAGAAAAAAAGAGAAAGAAAAAAGAGCCTCCGAGGGGCTCTTACTTGGATGCCGGCTGAGCGGCCTTCAGTTCTTCCAGGTCGACCTGACCGGAGATCTCTTCAACGAAGTTGTCCATGCAGCTGCAGTAGTAATCCCTGCGGCACACCGGACATGGGGTCGTTTGCAGACGGTTGATTTTGGTTCCCAGCGGACTGTAGAACAGACGGCATTCGCCCCCGTCTTTGAGCTTCACGACAACCTGGTACAGCCCCGTGGAGTCATTGCGCTCCGCAAGCTTGCTGCCGGTAACGATCGGACGGTAACTCAAGGTACAATCACCTGCTTCTTTCTTTCATATATACGCTTGATTTATCTTACTTTCTACAGCTATCATTGTCAAATTACAGCGGGTCGATCCCGTCATGGAGGAGGGGCTTGCATGGCCGCATATTTCAGCAACGATTGGGACGGACTGCTGCAGGAGGAGATGACTCTTCCCTATTATAAAGAGCTTCGCAGCAAGCTTGCAGAGGAATACCGCACCGAGACCGTCTATCCAGGCATGCACGATATTTTCAACGCTCTTCATTATACGTCTCTGGCGGACGCCAAGGTGGTGATTCTCGGTCAGGATCCGTATCACGGTCCCGGACAGGCTCACGGCCTCAGCTTCTCGGTCCAGCCGGGTGTCCGCATTCCGCCTTCCCTGAAAAACATCTACAAGGAGCTGAAGGAGGATGTCGGCTGTGCCGAGCCGGAATCCGGCGATCTCCGGGGCTGGGCGAGCCAGGGAGTGCTGCTGCTGAACAACGTATTGACCGTCCGGCGCGGACAAGCGGCCTCGCATCAGGGACTTGGCTGGGAGAGGTTCACCGACCGCATCGTCCGCCTGATCGGAGAGAGGGAGCGTCCGGCTGTCTTCATTCTCTGGGGCAGGCATGCCCAGGAGAAAGCTTCCTTCCTCGACGGAAGCCGGCATCTGCTGATCGCTTCCCCGCATCCGAGCCCGTTTTCGGCGCACAGAGGGTTCCTGGGCAGCCGGCCTTTCTCGAGGGCGAACGATTTCCTGCTTCAAAACGGCATGACGCCGATCGACTGGTGCCGGACATCTTCCCTGGATGCGGACGGCCTCGGCGACGGGAAGCGCTCGGCAACGCTCGGCGCCTCCGGATCGGAGCGGAAGGCAGAGGCCTCAGCGCGGGGGAGGGCGCAGGATGGCCGTTAGTCAGGGACGCAAGCCCTCGCGCTGGCTGAATCCCGCAGGCGGCTACCTCGCCGGCTACAGCCATACCTTGAATCCGTACAGCGGCTGCAGCTTCGCATGCAGCTACTGTTATGTCCGCCGCATGCCGGTCGGGCTGTTCCGGGGCGAGCCGTGGGGCAGCTGGGTGGACGTCAAGCAGCTGGACGAAGCGGCGTTCCGCCGGGAGTGGGCAAGAGAGTCCGCCAAAGGAGCGGTCAGCGTCTTTTTCGGCTCGGCGACAGATCCCTATCAGCCCGCGGAGGCCGAGCACAAGCTCACCGGGCGGCTTCTTGAGCTGATGCTTGAGCGGCCGCCCGGGTTCGTGCTGCTGCAGACCCGGAGCCCTCTTGTGACGAGAGATGCCGCTCTGTTCGCTGAATTCGGCGATAGGATTCGAGTCAGCCTGACGATTGAAACGGATGACGAGACGATGCGGAGGCGCTTCTCGCCCTCGGCTCCGCCGCTTGCCGCGAGGTGGAAGGCGCTGCATGCCCTGCGTGAAGCCGGCGTGCCTGTACAGGCGGCTGTGTCTCCGCTGCTGCCGCATACGTCCGAATTCGCGCGCAGGCTGGCCGAATCCGGCGCCAGAATCGTCGTCGACGATTTTCACCGCGGGGACGGCAGCGGCGGCCGGCGCTCGGAGCAGCTCGGCATGCGGGAGCTGTACCGCAGCCTGGGGCTGGAATCCGATTATGCGCCGGCCGCCGCGGACCGGTTCTATGAAAGGTTAATCAGACGATATCCCGGCGTCAACGCGCATTTTTCCCAGGAAGGATTCCTCCCTTGAACGGACGGGCCGTTATGCCGCCTTCATCCTGCGTCTGCCGAAGCTCTGGCGTATAGGAGGAGCCGATGTACGTAACGGCCGATACCTCGGTAATGACTTGCGGGTTCATCTGCCCCGGCTTCGGCGGGACGACCTCCACGGAGAGGATGGCTTTGGTGCCGGAAAATTCGATGCCGGTAATGACGAGGCCGTAACCCGGATTGGGCGCCTGCGCCGTGACCTTCACCTCCTGCACCTTGTCGCTGAGCTTGCTGGCCGTCAAGGCCAGCTTCTGCAGCGGCGATACCGAAGGAGCAGGGTTTTGCACGCTTCCATTGTCTTCATTCATTTTGTCCACAAAAGTCACCCCTCCATTGATCCATGCGGCCGCCTCGCTTCGAGTTGCGGCCGTTTTCGGCTTGAATTCCTTCCCATCATCCAGCTTGGCGATGCCGAGCTTGAGAAGCATCTGCACGCTTGCCCGGTAAGGCTCGGCTACGGCGCTCTCGTCCTTGAACACAACCGCTTGCTGGGTGAAGGAGTAGTCGCCCGAATGATGGATGCCCTGGGCGACCAGATCGGCGAACTGCTCGCGCGTTACGGATGCTCCCGGACTCATGTCCTTGGGGAACTGCACGCCGTTCGCGGCTGCGGCGAGAAACGGGGAGGCGTACCAGGCCTTATCGTTCATGCCGGGGAAATACTGGCTGGCCAGCGGCTCGCGGATGAAGCGCAGCCTGTCCAGATTGAATCCGAAAGCCTTGACGACGAGCGACACGGCTTCGGCGTAGCTGAGCTTCTCCTGCGGCTTGAACTGCCCGCTGCCGGATCCTCCGACAATGCCGGATTGCTCCAGCTGCCGGATCGCCGCCGCATGGGGATCATGGTCGATATCTGTGAATGCCGACACCACAGGCACGCATCCAAGCAGCAAGGCGCAGGCAAGGGCGCCGGCCAAAAGCGGCCTTTTTCGCATCCGCAGGCTTTTTTCATGATCATGGCCTCTATCTTCTGCATTCGCCGGATGTGCCGGCGAAGCCGGTTTGCGGTGCTCTTTCAATTCCATCGCCTCCATAAGGGAAGTATTCCCACACTCACCCATACAGACGCAGAAATCAGAGTGGATGTTGCGTTCTTCCGCTCAGGAACGGATCGTCACGCGCGTCCCGACAGGCGCCATCGCGGAGAGGGCGAGCACATCCTCGTTGTACATCCG
The DNA here is from genome assembly GCF_000469945.2 of Paenibacillus sp. P22. Taxonomy (NCBI): domain Bacteria; kingdom Bacillati; phylum Bacillota; class Bacilli; order Caryophanales; family Paenibacillaceae; genus Paenibacillus; species Paenibacillus sp. P22. The sequence continues at coordinate 92,938 of NZ_CBRA020000003.1, forward strand.
GATGCAGCCGTGCGAGACGGCTTTTCCGATGGAGGAGGGATCGTTCGTGCCGTGGATGCCGTAATGCGGCCGGGACAGCCCCATCCAGAGCACCCCGAACGGGCCGCCCGGATTTTCCTGCTTGTTGATGATCCGGTATTCTCCCTCGGGAGTGGAGGTGAGCACCTTGCCGACGGCGATGGGGTATTGGCGGACAACGGTATCCCCGTCGAGCAGATACAAGGCCCGGTCGGACAGGTCCACGATGATGCGGTAGCTGGCCATGGCATTCACTCCTTTGGAACCAGTATATTCCGCTCCGGCAAGTCTCTGTACGGAGTTTTCTTTACAATAGATCCACATTGCCAAAATATTCCCTAAACAATCCGTTGTTAGGATGAGGTTGTACAGGACATTAGTCATACATACGGCTTCAACAGCCAGAGGTGTGACAGGCCCGAACAACAAGCCGACTGGGCCGTCGGTCATACATTACAGGCGACAATCGTCGCGAAGAAGGGTGAGCATCGAACTATGTCCACGGGATCCAAGTTAGCCGCAGTCGTACTTACCGCTGTGCTCGGCACAGCATCCGCAGGAGCCGTTCAAGCTGCCGCATCGCAACCAAGCACGGGAAAGCTTCAATGGACCGTCAACGGCCAATCCTCCGAAATCCGCACGCTCGTTCTGAACGGGCAGCAGCTCGTCTCGGTATCGGACGCAGCCAAGGCGCTCGGCGCCGAAGTGGAAATCATGCCGGAAGGTGCGGGAATCCGCATTACGCTTGGCGAGCATTCCGTTCTGGTCAAAGCCGGTTCCAAGCCTCTGAATGAAGACGGAACGGCTTTCGGTCAAGTGGTGCAGTCGTGGAAGCAAGCGAACTACGTCGACGGAGCCTCGTATGTGCAAGCTCTCGGCGGAAGCTATTCGCTGCTCGACGGCAGCGGCATCAGCATCCAGACGCTGCAGCTGCTTGAAGGCGCGGAAACGGCTCAATGGGCCGGCGACGGCCGCCTGATCGTCTCCGTATCGGACGAAAGCGGACGCACCGACTACTTGGTCGATGCCACCACGGGCGCATACAGCCAGCTGCTGAGCTCGAGCGGCGCTTCGGATCTCGTCGTGTCCCCGGACGGCGGAAAAGTCGCTTTCTCCGAAACGGACGGCACGCTCCGCACGGTCGACCTGAGCACCCTCCGCATGGCCAAGATCGGCACGGACACTTCGATCAAGAGCAATCTGCAATGGTCTGCTGACGGCAAGTCGATCTACTTCCTGCAAGGCGACAAGACGAATGTCATCGCGGCAGCCGACGTGGCGACGGGAGCCGTCAGCAAAGTGCTGGACGACAAAGTCGAATACAAAGGCGATCTGTCCGTAACGGCCGGCGGCCTGTCCTACTCCGTCGTCAAGGCCGGCACGGTGACGGCTGACGCTTCCAAGGCGGTCGATCTCGACGATGTCTCCATCGACGATTCCCAGACGAACCCGCAGCTGTTCGATCTCGATCTGAGCAAGAGCGATGCGAAGCCGGTGCAGGTGACCAAATCCGACGACGGCAAGCTGTTCATCCAGCGTTCCGCGGCCGGCAAAGTCTACTATGTGCAAGCTGGAGACGAAGGCTCGAATTCCAAGCTGGCCTCCGCCACGGCAGCCGGACAAGCCGTCGCGTTCGACAAGGAGGACGTGCAGGAAGCTGTGCAGGCCGGTTCCTATGTCGGCATCCTGACAGACCGTTCCGTCTATGTGCTCAACGAGGAGTCGGGCAGCGTGAGCAAGCTCGCCGACGCTCCGGAAGGCGCGAGCAATCTTGCTCTTTCCAAAGACGGCAGCAAGGCGGCTCTTATCGCGGACGGCAAGCTTCAAGTGCTGAGCGGCGGCAAATGGATTTCCCTGACGAAATAATCGTTTCGGTCTGAAGAGGCCTTATTCGGAACATTCCCCCAATACGAGAGGAGATTTTACACAATGAAATGGTATGGAAAACTTACGACTCTTACACTCGCGGCAACACTTCTGCTTGGTGCGGCAGGCGGCGGCGCGGCTACGGCCGCAGCCTCCAAGCTGAGCGGCAAAATCGTCGTCAACGGATCCTCCGCTCTGCTTCCGCTGACGCTTCAAGCCTCCAATGAATTCAAAAAGCTGAATCCGAAAGTCCGCATCTCCGCATCGGCAGCAGGCTCCGTAACGGGTCCGCAAGCCGTGCGCAAAGGCATCGCCGACATCGGCGCCTGCGACTGGGACGCTTCCACGGACGTTCCGGGCTTCAGCAAATTCGACGGCCAGGTAGCGAACAAGGTAGCGGTCATTCCCTTCGCAGCGATCGCCAACAAGAGCGCAGGCGTAAGCGGACTGACGACCAAGCAGCTGCAGGACATCTTCTCCGGCAAAGTGAAAAACTGGAAAGACGTAGGCGGCAAGGATGCCGACATCGTCGTCGTCAACCGTGCATTCGGTTCCGGCACGCGCGTCAACTTCCAGATGAAAGCCCTGCAAGGCACGGACTTCATCACCAAAGGCGACAATTACAAAGAAGTCAAATCGAGCGGCGACATGAAAACCGCCATCGAAACGACTCCCAACTCCATCGGATACATCGACCTTGTATACGTGACGGACAAAATGACGGCTCTGAAAATCGACAACGTCGCTCCTACGACCGACAACGTCATCAACGGAAGCTACAAAGTATGGAGCTACGGCTACTTCATGACCAAAGGCCAGCCTACAGGCGCGACGAAAGCATTCATCGAGTACATCCAAAGCGCGAAGTTCCAGAACGGCTCGCTGAAAAAGCTTAAATTCATTCCGCTTACGGCCATGAAATAAGATTCATCCTCTCTTCGATTCTTGAACAAAGTCCGAAGCCGAGCTGAAGCTCGGCTTTTGGGCATCCATTATACGGCCAGAAAGGACCGGCCCTTCCTATGAGCAAATCCATTTCCGCACCCGCCCGGCAGCAATCCGGCGGAGTGCCTGCAGGCATCGGTCGCAGGATGCGTCTGCGGCTTGCCCATCGCTCCTTCCGCATACTGTGCGCGGCAGCGGCTGTACTCGTGAGCGGCGTCCTGCTGACGATGCTCTTCTTCATGTTCCGCACCGGCGTGCTGACCTTCCAAAGCGTCTCCTTGCGGGAGTTTTTCCTGTCCGCCGAGTGGGAACCGGAGAACGACAAGTACGGAGCGCTCGTCTTCATCGCGGGCACCTTCATGGTTACCGCCCTTACGCTGGCGATCGCGGTGCCTATATCTATTCTGGCGGCATTGTTCCTTGCCGAGCTCGCTCCGTCCAGACTGGCCCGGGTAATCCGTCCGATCCTGGATCTGCTCGTCGGCATCCCATCCGTCGTCTACGGATACATGGGGCTTACGCTGCTCATTCCGGCGCTGCGCACCGTGACGGGGAGCAATCTCGGGGATGGGGTGCTGGCGGCCTCGCTGGTGCTGGCCGTCATGATCCTGCCGACCATAACCCGCATCAGCGACGATGCGATCCGCACCGTTCCCCGCAAATATATTCAGGGCTCGTACGCTCTGGGAGCGACCCGCTTTCAGACCGTGACCGGCGTCATCCTGCCCGCTGCGAGCCGCGGCATCGTCCAGGCGTGCATTCTCGGCATGGCCCGCGCCATCGGCGAGACGATGGCCGTCGTCATGGTCATCGGCAACACGCCGCAGCTGGCCGACAGCCTGCTGAAGCCGACATCCGTGCTGACGAGCAACATCGTCATGCAGATGCCGAACGTGCCCTTCGATTCGACCTGGAACAACGCCCTCTACATGATGGGCTTCCTGCTGCTGGCCATCTCGCTGCTGATGATCGCGGTCGTGCGCCTGCTGCAGAAGAAAGGGGAGAATTAGGATGAGCATGTCCGCAACTGGAATGTCGGACCGCAGGCAGGTCAGGCGCAAGCGCAGATCGGACCGGATGTTCACCGCTCTCGTGTGGGCCGTCGGCATCGGCTGCACGCTGTTTACGCTTGCTCTGATCGCCATGATTCTGGAAAAGGGCATGCCCGGCCTCAGCTGGAGCTTCATCTTCGGGCTGCCGAGCGAGATCGATGCCGGAGGCGGCATTGGGCCGGCGCTGTTCAACTCCTTCTATATTCTGATCCTGTCGCTCGCCATCTCCATCCCGCTCGGGCTCGCGGCAGGCATCTATCTGGCCGAATTCGCCCCGGACAACAAGCTGATCGGATTCGTGCGGATTTGCGTGGAGGGGCTAGCCTCCGTGCCCTCGTTGATTTTCGGGCTGTTCGGCATCGCCCTGTTCGTCGAGGGAATGGGAATCGGTCTGACCATCCTTGGCGGAGCGATCAGCCTGGCGCTGCTCAATCTGCCGCTCCTGACAAGGGTGACGGAAGAGGCGATGCGCTCCGTTCCGCCGGAATACAAGCAGGGTTCGCTCGCACTCGGGGCGACGCATACCCAGACCATCTTCAAGGTATGTCTTCCGGTCGCTCTGAACGGCATCATGACCGGCATTTGCCTGACGGCGGGCAGGGCATTCGGCGAAAGCGCCGTGATCGTCCTTGTGGCAGGCGTATCGACCTCCGGCATCATGTGGGATTTCGATCCGTTGTCTCCCGGAGCGACTCTTGCCGTGCATCTCTGGTATGTACAGTCGGAGGCTATCGTTCCGGATGCGGCCGAGATCGCAAGCAAGTCTGCGGCTGTCCTGCTCATCGTGGTGCTTCTCATCAACATGGTGCTGAGAATTCCGCTGTGGCTGGTCGACCGGAAAAAACAGGCTTGAGTTTATACGATAATAACCGCCTCCGGCAGGAGGCGGTTATTTGTGCCGGTCGGAAGCTCAACCGGTTTCGGATGCCTCCGAGGAAGCGGGCCGTACCTGCTGGCAGCTCTCGAACTGGCATTCGTCCCGGAAATAATAGTTCCCCCGGATCTTGACGGTATGCTCATTGAACAGCTGCAAAGGAGCGCCGGGCTCCAAAAGTCTGCCGTTGCGGTATACGGCGACGGAAGCTTTGGCCGCAAGGGCCGCTTCAAAATGGGCGAGAGTGGTGAGCATACGAAACAGCAGCATGGGCAGCTCCTAAGCAAGGATCTTTTAATGATACAAATCGTATCATAAAAAGATCCCGGATAGAAGAGTTCTTTGCCAACTGCTGATAAAAATACAACTATATGACGATAACGGGACCGTTTACCCGGCTTTATAATAGGAAACAATCAATTCATCCAGGCGTTGGCTAAGCTCCAGATTGTATCCGGATTTTCCCGTAGCCGTTTTGTTCAAAATTTCTCTCAATATTTCGATATTTCTCATGATTTCATGTTTATTCGACATTGTTCATTCTCCTATTCATTAAAAGATCAATAAGATGTCGAACTTACGGACAAATTTATACCTAAAATTTAACATATCGCATATTCAATATTAACCGATCTAATTGCATTGAAACAGAATGTTGATTGAATATGACTATTGCTTTTTTATTGGTGCAGAGATCGGATGCAGTCGGAATAGAGAGCGGGAGACGAGTCCGGCTGTCAGGGCTCCAAAGGAATCAATGAGCACATCGTAAAGGCGGCCGTCGCGGTTCAGATATAGCTGCAGGATTTCAGTCGCCAAGGCGAACAAAATGGACACAAGAAGCGAGACGGGCCGGTTGCGCAGCCAGTTGTATACGAGCAGATCAAGAATGCCGAAGCCGATGAAATGGCCCAGCTTGACGATGACCCAGACGTGATGAATGCGGGTAACGTCGGCCCAGTTGAAAAATTCGCCGAAATCCGGGTGGGGATTGAAGACAAAGACGAGCTGCTTGTGCAAGAGCAGATTGTTGAGGTTTTCGGTGCCGGTAAAGATCAGCAGCACAAGAGCCCAAAGCAGGGCCGCGGCCGCCCTTGTACGTTTCGAAATCATATCGAGCAAGCCCCCCATGAAAAAACTTCCATTTTGTAAATGCTGACGACACGGAAGGGGCAATGGTTTCGGTGGAGAGAAGATGTAAACGCTCCCTAAAAGAAAAATAAAAATATCTAGAAAAAGTGTTGACTGTGATCTGGGGTTTTGATATATTAATAACTGTCCTCGAGACGAGGTCGAAAAACAAAAGAGAAATACTTAACATGATCTGTTAGCTCAGCTGGGAGAGCACCATCTTGACAGGGTGGGGGTCAGTGGTTCGAGCCCACTACAGATCATACTGAAAAACCCTTGCGGAGCAAGGGTTTTTTGCTTTCTACGGAGAATTAGCGTACTGAATTTAGTGCGAGCTATGCTGCGTGCTGCTTGCCGGACCGGCCGCAGAGGGTCAGCGTGATGACAGCCTGCGTAAGGCCAGGCGGATCTTATAATAAGTAGGCAAATCCAATAAGCAGAAATATGGATCCGAAGAGGATAATTGCCACGCCACCTGCTTTGGAGAGAGCGAGATACATGTCGCTTGGCTCTGAATCCCCGTCTACTTTCCATCCCTCTCTTATGTACCAAGCAAACGAAGGATAAATGACGTTTACGATTCCCAACCCCAGTAAAAATAAGCCGCCTAAAAGATACCCCACCCGAATCATCTCCTTTGTTAATAACTACGCGGTAAATGGAAATTTGTTGCCATGTTGATGCCGAACGATTCGAAAACGACAGCTAAAAGCTGGGATGATAGGGATGCATACAAGCTATATCCAGAGGGAACCATCTTAACCGTCGATATCAATTTGCTAAAAAGGAGCATGGAAATGTCTATTTTAGGCGGGAACCCGAAAGATGAGCCCTTGCATTACGGAGAGATATTTGCAATTTGGACCTACTCTGTAGGTGCGAAAGGAATGGTCTCGGCCTATCAAGCCTTCCTTTCGCATGCTGGAGACAAAGATCTGAGGAAAATACTTGAAAACCTTATCGAACAGGCAAAGAAGGAAGCCAAAGAAGTGGATGTTTTATTGACAGCAAACGGCATCGCACCTGCACCTGCTCTTCCTGAGCGCCCTCCCGTTAATCTGGAGGATATCCCCGTCGGGGCAAGATTCAGTGATCCAGAGATTGCAGCTGCATTGTCGATGGACATTGCTGCAGGCTTAGTCAGTTGCAGCCAGGCGATGGGAATGTCCATTCGTGAAGACGTCGGCGCTTTGTTTTTGAAATACCACACCGTCAAAGCAGCCGATGGCGTGAAAATCTTGGAAATGAATAAAGAAAAAGGCTGGCTGATTCCACCGCCTCTTCAAGTAAAACGGCCCGAATAGGCAAGCTTCACTAAAATCACTAGAAGAGGTAAAGGCCGCAGCTGTTGTTGCGGCCTTTATTCTTGAAGCATGAGCACATCCTCGATTGTACATTTTTTTCTGATGTCTCCGAGACCTTCATGCCCTTTAACCGTCCGCGCTTCATACGCACAGGAAAAGCAAGAGCCAATTGCATAAAGAAGTTGGAAAACCGGCATAATACCTCCAAAGAGGTGGTAAATTTTGCAGCATTTTGATCCGGAAATTGTTCAAAGCTTGGAGAGCGGGCTGCAGGAGCGTTTTCATCAAAGATCGGATTTTCTTTGCAAGCACGTTGTCATTGCAGGAGAGAAATTCAAAGCCTATTATTTCCGTACTCTAGTCAACCTTCCGAAGACGCTGTCGATTCTAAATCAGATCGGCATCGATAGAAAGAATGACTTGAAATGGAATTCCATTCATTCAATGGAGGTCGATGCTCCCGTCTCGTTGAATGAGTTGTACAATCATTTGCTGCGAGGAAAGCTTATCCTTCTTGGCCAAGAGGGATTTGTCGCCGTTATTGAACCTGAACATGCGGAACTTTCCAGGCCGGTCATGAGTCCCAACAGCGAAAATCCCCTGCAGTCGGCATTTGATGCCTTTACGGAAGATCTGGATACCAATATCGGGCTGATCCGAAAAAAAATGATTTCGGACCAATTGGTGATCGAAACTCGATCCGTCGGCAGCCAATCGATAAAGAAAATCGCCCTTGTGTATTTAAAAGGAACAACGCTTCCGGAAGTAATTGAATCGGTGGAGAAAAAGCTGGAGGAAAATGCCCATCATGAGCTTACCACCGTACGGGACTTGACCCAAATTTTGGGGCATCCTAAATTCACTCTTATTCCAACCTATATTTCCTCCGAGTTGCCCGAGGAGACGGTGCAAAATCTGCTCAATGGAAAAGTGGTTATTTTAATGGACCAATTTTCCTTTGCTTTCGCATTTCCAGCAATCGTCTCTGATTTGTGGTCCACCACCCTGGATGTCCAATACCCGCTTCTGTTTCAACAGTTTCTCCGAACCATTCGCGGCGCATCCTTATTGTTATCCGTCACGCTTCCAGGCTTATATGTTGTTCTCAACTCCGTGAACCCAGAGCTTCTCCGCATCCAGCTGGCCATCACCGTAGCCAAGAGCAGGGAGGGCGTACCGTATCCATCGCTCATTGAAGCGCTGCTGGTTTTATTGCTGCTGGAGTTGATCGTAGAAGCGACCATACGGCTGCCCAAAAACATTGGTCCGACCATAACGATGATCGGCGGCATCCTGCTGGGACAGGCGATCGTACAGGCCAAGCTGGTCAGCAATCTGCTTATTATTATTTTGGTGGCGTCTGCCATTTCGAATTTTGCCTTGACGAGCTACATGAATGCGGTCGGAGTAAGGCTGTACAAGTATGTGGTGCTGGTGGTCAGTTCCATTTTCGGCATTTGGGGTTTAGAGGCTGCCCTAGTTTGGGTCATTCTTTACTTCGCGTCGTTGACGACCTGTACGGTGCCTTACTTGAGCTGGAGTGTGAAGGGAAAGACGGCTGATGAATAAATTCCCGACGATCATCCTTTTCTTCCTGCTGCATTTGGCTTCCATATTCGCCATTTTTCCCGAGCGAATGATGGTTTCCGCCTCCAAAGGACACTGGATGCCGGTTGCGATCATTTTTTTGGTTGAGCTGCTTGTCGTGAGGCTCTACCTGAAGGCCCTGTCCAAATTTCCTGGGAAAACGATCCTGGATCTTTGCTCGGATGCAGCCGGAAAATGGGGGGCCAGGCTGATCGTGCTCCCGCTGTTGGTTTTTTTATTCCTGGAAGTAGTCCTGCTGACTTATTATCTGTCTGTAGAGATCCGAACCGTTCTGCTCCCGAAAACACCTACATACGCTACATCGGCCATTTTTGTCGCCCTCTGTTTCTACGGAGCCTGGAAGGGACTCAGCGTAATGATCCGGGCGAGTATGGGATGGTTTATTTTGTTCATGCCTTTCATTCTTTTCTCCATGCTGATCAGCATAGGCAATTTTAATGTCCGCTATATTTTTCCGGTCTGGGATAGCCAGTTTTCTTTCCTGTGGCGGCCGGATTTTTATGTGGGGACTGTTATTTTCGCGGGTTTTCTGTTTCTTGGCATGACTCCGTCCCATTTGAGGATCCGTTTTGGCACTGCTGCTGCGCTGGTCGGAGTTATCTTCCTGTTTGCGCTGACCGCCGTCTACGTCCCTTTGCTCATTTTCGGACAGGAAACGGCGATTCATTTTCAATATCCGATGCTCATGGCTTCGGATACCGTCGATTTGGAATGGGTCGTTTTTGACTGGCTTCCGAGTTTTTATGTCGTGTCTTCCAGCGGACTGGGATTAATAAAGGTTGCTGTTTTGCTCTCGATGCTGATGACTATGCTGAAACAGCTCTATTTGCCTAAGGCGAAAAGCCGATGGATCCTGGCCGTTGTATGCCTGTTTCTGTATGCCGCTTGCCAGTGGATCCCAAATGCAAAAGCTCTCGATAAATTTCTGTACATCAACTCCTGCTTATGCTTGTATTCCACCATAGGTTTTCCAATCATCGTTTACCTGTCGACAAAGTGGCGCAGAAAGGAGGCTCGCGCGTGAAAAGCTTCAGGGTGAAGATCATTGCCGTCATCATGGGAATGATGGTTTTGCTGGAAGGATGTTGGGATATGAAAGATATCAATAAGGCTTATCTTCCTGTCGTTATGGGAATCGGGAAGGGAAGCAAGGAAAAATATAAGATTATTCTGGAAATCCCCGATGCGGCCGGAAAAATTCAGTTTTTGGAAAAGGAGGCGAAATCCATCAGCAAAGCGATCGACCTCATTCGCACCGATTCCGAAAAAAGCATTAATCTGGTGCATTTAAGGCTGATGTTGTTTGATCGGAAGGTTGTCGACGATGGAATTCGGGATATTATCGATTATGCCGTAAGAGCAAACGATATTTCCATAAAAGGAATGATCGCGATTGTGGATGCAGATTTTGACAAGACGCTTTATCACGTCATTTCGCCGACACCTGAAATATCGACCTATGATTTTTTCAGCAAAGAAGCAGGATGGACGCCAAATCAATCGCTGGTAACCATATGGGAAGCCTATCGCAGCCAGAATTCCTATTCCGAAGATATGGCCGTACCGCTTCTTCAGAATGGCGAGCGCACCATCTACACCTTTAAAGGAACGGCTGTCATGCGGGAGGACCGCATGGTCGGAAAGCTGAACCGGGAAGAGACGTTTCTGTACAATTTATTCAAAGGAAACTATTCCGGCGGAACGATCGAGATTGCGGAGAATACGAGCGTTCTGATCAAACAATCCAAAATAAAGCATCATCGCCATTGGTCGGATAAAGGGCCATCGCTGGCAACGGATATTACGCTCGATGTGGTCATTGCTGAAAGCCCGAGCGGTAAAAGCAATGTGCAAATTGAGAAAGAGGTCAGGGATCAACTGAATCGGAACTTTGAAATGACCCTAAAAAAAATAAAAGGCTACCGGTCGGATGTTCTAGGCATCGGGGTTATGTATCGTCCGCAGTTGACTGAAGAGCAGATCAAGAATTGGAAATCAAAATGGTTTCCAAAACTGGAGCAGAAAATCAATGTTCGTGTGAACGTCATCAACGAAATCTTGATCAAAGATGAAGCTCATCTTGATCAGACCTTCATTCGGTAGAAGTGCAGCATCTTATGAATCAAAGGCTCATCAGGAAAGAGGCTTGCAGCCGCAAGCCTCTTTTTCCATGCCTTCCTTCTCAAGGCTTCAAGTAACGCTTGTCCTTGAGGAACAGCAGCCAGAACCAGATGAACACCGGGACGAGAACCAGTGTGCTCACGCTGTAGCCTGCCAGCAGCGACACGAACATGGCGTGGTTCGTGAAGCCCTGCTCCACCGTCATATGCGGGTAGATCAGATAAGGAAGATGGGCGCTGCCGTAGCCGAAGCTGGCCATGGCGTATTGGATGATGACCAGCACGACGGCAGCGCGGGGAACACCCGTCCAGCCGCCTCTTCCTTTCCACCATAAAGCGCTGTACCCGGCGACGAAGAACAGCGCGGACAACGCGAACCAGATCCACTGCTCCTTCATTCTCTCGACAATCCACTGGGCTTCCGGATTCATGGCGACAGCGGCCAGCATGCCGGTCAGGAGAGTCAACGGGCCGATGGTCATCGCAATATTGCGGTAGATGCCGTACGCTTGGCGGTCTTCCGATTCCCGGGCGTAATCGGCCAGAAATACGGCGGACAGGAACAGCTCGCTTGCGATCCCGAAGCCGAGATGGGCATAGAGGGTACGGCTGGTCAGCAGCTTGTCGGCAAGAACCTGAAGATGGCCTTCCCGGAGCTCCACGAACCCTCCAAGGGTAACCGGAAGCACGGTAATGAGCAGGCCGGGAATGAGCAGGCCCGTCACCCCCGAGACGATCCGAAGCTGGGCCACATATTTGGCCGACATTTGCGAGTAGACCATGAAGGTGCTCCGCAGCGCAAGCAGCAGCAGCACGAGACAGACCGGCACGACGAGCAGGGAGCTGAGCATCGGCATCGCGAACGGGAAAAAACCGACGAAGGCGACGACGAGCAGGACGAGAAAGACGTTGGTGACCTTCCAGGTCGGGGACAGGTAGCGGTTGGCGATATCCGCCGCCGTGCTCCCTTGCCGGCCGGCAAACACCATCGACCAGAAGCCGGCGCCGAAATCGATCGAGCCGAGTATGGAATACGCGAATACGAATATCCAGATCAGCAGGATGCCCAGGCTGGAATCGCTCATCGGCCGCTATGCCCCATATGCTTGACCGTCAGCTCGGCATGGACCGGATTGCGCTTGAAATAAGACCACAGCACCAGGATGGTGATGCACATCAGCATCACATACAGTCCGATGAAGAGGATGAACAGCGTTCCGAGATTCTGCGACGCGGTTGCGGCTTCGGCCGTGCGCTGGATATGGTAGATCGTCCATGGCTGCCGGGCGCTGCAGCTGAAGATCCAGCCGGTCTCGATGCCGATCAGAGACATCGGCCCGGTCAGGACGAGCACCCTCAGCATCCAGCCGGGGAGGGGGCGTTTTTTTCTCCAGCGGTAGAACAGCGCCCCGAAGGAAATTACGATCAGCAACGATCCGAGCATGACCATCAGATTGAATAGGGTATGCACGAATAGCGGCGGCCAATTTTCCACCGGGAACTCATTCAAGCCTTTGACGACCGTATCGAAGCGGTTGCCGGCCAAAAAGCTCAGCGCTCCGGGAATCTCGATGGCGCCTTTGATCTCTCTGCTTTCCTTGTCGACGATTCCTCCGATGGCGAGAGGGGCATAAGCCTGCGTTTCGAACAGCCCCTCCGCTGCGGCCAGCTTCTCTGGCTCGTATTGATGAAGCATTTGAGCCGTACTATGGCCGTTCAAGGCGGTGGCAAGCGACATTACGCCGCCGATGACGAGTGCAAGCATGAGGCCTTTGCGGTGATAAGCCGTCTCGCGCGGCTCCCGGTTCCGGGAGAGCAGCTTCCAGGCTGCGATCGAAGCGATCGCGAATGCGCCTGTCATGTAGCCGGATAAGGAAACATGGAGCGCCGTGTTGAAAAAGCTGGGGTTGAAAACCGCCGCCCACGGATGCACATTCGTAATTTTGCCGTCTGCAATCGTGAATCCTCGCGGCGTATTCATCCAGGCATGCGCATCGGTGATGAGGACGGCGGAGCCCGTAGCTCCGACAGCCACGAAAACAACGCTGACGATTCTCATCCATGGACTCAGCCTGTCTGCGGCATAAACGTATATGGACATGAACAGGGCTTCCAGGAAGAAGGCCCAGATCTCGATCTGGAAAGGCAGCGAAATCACTTGCCCCACGATTTCCATGAAGCCGGGCCAGAGCAGGGCGAGCATGACGCCGACAATCGTTCCCGAAGGGATCGCGACGCCGAGCAGGATGGCAAAACCTTTGGTCCATCTGCGGGCCATGGTGGCGTAGTCCGAATCCTTGCGGAGCTGGAACAGCACCTCCGCCGCGATGATCATCAGGGGAAGGCCGACGCCGAGCGTCGCGAAGATGATGTGGAAGGCCATGGAAGAGCCGAATAGAGAACGGGCGAGCTGAACATGATCCATACCAAAAACTCCCTTTTCAAATTGATGCGGGTATTATTGGCAGAAGCACCCATGATTATGTAAGCCTCCGTCTCTTCCATTAAAAGGCGCATTCCCTCTCACAATCTATCAATCTGCGAATATAGTATAGTATTCTTCGCCGGAGAAAGGAGGTGCACGAACATGTCTACTTTCCTTGATGCACGAACATCCCAGAACGCCAGCACCGCCGGTTCGATCGCCATTCCGATCACGGTTCTGAACACCCCTCAGCTGTGGGCGCAGCTGGGATTGATCACTGCGGGCGCGGGCGCCAACCCGCGGGCCATCTTCACGGGAACGATGACCGTCACGCTGCCGCTCGCGCTTGTCGGAATTACGATTACGGTCGTTCGCGGAACCGCGATCACGGATCCGGTCATCTTTTCCGCCACTTCCACATTCGAGCTTACCGTTCTCGCTCCGCAAATCATCACCTTCACGGCTGCGGATTATCTCCCTCCCATTACACCCCAGCTCACGTACACCGCATTTGTCTCCTCCAACCTGCTCGGCACGGTGCGCGTCGGCCCCGAAAGCTTCCAGGGCATCCTCGTCAGCGACTAATCTCGTCCACGCCGCCAGCCAAACACAGCACGCCGAAGGGGCGCCTGAACCAGACTTCCATCATGAGGAAGCCAGGGGGAGGCGCCTTTTTTTCATGCCCGCCGAAACCGCTTTAATTGAAGCGGCTTGAAAATTTATTGACAACTTAAAGATAAAGGAGATAAACTTCGTTTAAACATTTGTTTTAAACAAGTGTTTAAATACAGATAGCCTGGGAGGGCATATAGGCATGTGGAGAGGGATCACTCTGTTTTTAAGAAAGCCGATGACGATCGTCGGAATCGTGACGGCTGTTTTGTTCCAGGTCATTTTCTCGAGCATCTGGATGACGGCTTACAAGGGCGTCAATGACCGGGCAGGCAATCTCAGCGTCGGCATCGTCAACGAGGACAGCGGCCTCGGCGCCAAAGTGGTCGAGTCGCTGGAAGCCCAGTCGGCCTTCCATCTGATCTCGCTGGGATCGGCCGAAGAGGGCATGGAGCGGCTTAACGCCCGCGAACTGCAGATGCTGGTCACCATTCCCCCCGACTTCACCAAAAAAGCGACCTCGCTTCAGGACAAGGCCGAGCTGAAATTTACGGTCAACGAATCGAACCCCGCTCTCATCAAAAGCATCATGACCTCGGCGGCAGGCGGAATTGCAGGAGCAGTCAATGGACAGGCCGTTCAAATGGGAACTGCCGGCCTGCTTGAGCAGCTGAATGCGCCTGGGGAGCTGGCGAAAACCGCAGCGGCCGGGCTGGGGCAGCGGGTTGTCGCCGACATCCAATCGGTCAATCCGGTCAAAGGCATGAACAACCAGATGGTTCCGATGATGCTCGTCCTGGCTTCTTACGTCGGAGCGATGATCATGGGCATGAACTTCGAGCAGGCATCGATGATGCTGCGCAGGGAGGGAATGGGCAAATGGCACCGTCTGCAATCCCGATTCGCTCTCAATTTCGCAGCCGCGATTCTCGTATCCCTGATCGGAACGATCATGCTGTTCTCTCTCGGAGGCCAGCATGGCCACGGCTTCCTGGCACAGTGGGGCTTCCAGGCATTGTTCGTCGCCGTCTTCATGTTCGTATCCCAGATGTTCCTGGTCGTGCTGGGAATGCCCGGCATGCTGTTCAATATCCTGCTGTTGTCCGTGCAGCTCGTCACGTCCGGCGCCATGGTTCCGCGCGAGCTGCTGTCCGGCTTCTACAGCCGTCTCGGCGATTTCCTGCCGGCAACCTATGCGGTACAGAGCTGCATGAACCTGCTGTTCGGCGGCGCGGGAACCGGCAAGGCTTCGTGGCTGCTCGTCGCGATCGGCGCCGCCGCAATCGTCATCAGCGCAGCGGGAGTCGCTGTGCGCAAGGAAACAGCGCGTCAAGCCGAAGCATCGCCGGCGACCGCTTCATAAGGCGGCGGAGCCGGCATCGGCAGCAGCTTCGATGAAGAATCAAGCCTAAGAGGAGATGAGAGCCGTGAGCGAGGAGACGTCTATCCGGGAAAGGCTGCTTGCCTCCGCCCGCTGCCTGTTCGCCAGGCAAGGCTATGAAGGGACATCCGTCCGTCAGATCTGCGAAGGCGCAGGGGCGAACCCGGCTCTCGTATCTTATTATTTCGGTGGAAAGGAAGCGATGTTCGAGGAAGTGTTCCGGAGCCTGGAGATGTCTCCGGCGCTCGCTTCCTTGCTCTCGCAGCCTCATCAGGCGCCCGATGAAGGCCTGAGGACCTTCATCCGCGAGGTGATCGCGCACAGGCTGGACAATCCGGATATTTCCCGCATCATCCAGATCGAGAAATGGACGGAAAGCGAGCGGAGCCAACTGATCCGGGAATGGAGCATGCCGATCTGGAGAAACCTTCGCACCTTCATCGAAGAAGGCGGCAGGCAAGGCTTGTTCCGTTACCGTTCTCTGGATACGGCGCTCAGCTGCGTGCAGGCGCTGCTTCTGAACAACAGCTCATCCCCTTATTGGAAGGACCTGATTTCGTACGGGACAGAAGAAAGGGAAGCGTTGGTGGAGGATATGACGAGGTTCATATTCAGAGGACTCGACTACGATCCCAATCGTTCCTGCCCGTGACACGGGTTCTGGGCCGGGATTTTGAAGCATGCTTCTAGGTCCTGCCTCCTGTTTATTAATACTTGACAGGAGGTTGAGAGAGATGATGAGTACAGATGATCGCCATGCGCTGCAGCATCTGCAGCTTAAAGTTGTCGAGCTTGAACATAGCAGGGACTCGCTGCGCCGCATCAGCCTGGAGCAGGCCGCTGTCATCCGCTCCCAAAACGAGAAGCTTGATGCCTTGGCCGCCATGCTGGCGGCTCCGGACTGGTTCATGGCCGAATTCGGGCCCGCAGCCGCGCAGTCCGGGGACAACCCGGCCAATATTCAGCGCACAACCGAGTTCTGGAGCGGAATCGCCGCAGCGCTGCGGGCGGCGGACCGCCGTTAAGCGAGGCGCCTAGAATATCGATCAAGCCAGCCGCATGCCAGCGGCTGGCTTTTTTTGTGCTTGTTCCGCTTCAATTCGAAGTCATGAAGAGGCTCACCGCTTCATATAGTAGCTTGTCGAAGAAATAGGGGGTGACCGCCATGTCGTTGGATTCGCTGTCGGAGGTTCTAGACCCGGGCTTGGCCATCGTCGTTGCCGCATGCTGGGTCATCGGCATGATTCTCAAGGGGACGCCGCAAATCCCCGACTGGTCGATCGTTTACGTCGTGACTGCGCTTGCCGTCGTTCTGGCGATGGCTTTGCAGGGCTGGACGCTGCATAATGCCCTGGAAGGGCTTGTCGCTGGCGCCATGGCGATATACGGCCATCAGCTGTTCAAGCAGACGCGGGAAGCGGTTCAATCCGTTTCGGGAAAGGAGTGAGGGGAGATGGCCATCTGGACGGCTCACCTGGCGGTATGGCTGCTTGGCCTGGGGGCGCTGATCACGGCTGCGGTCGTTCCGCTCGCCAGGCTCATCCGCCATGATTCCACCCGTCATGATGAAGTCTATGTCTGGCAGCGCAAGCTGGACGGACCTCCGAGGGAGGACAAGTAAAGCGGAGGACAGCGGTTGAAGCCTCCATTCCCGGTGCATACTTTCCTTATAGGAAGGAAATACCGAGGAGGCTGGACATGGCAACGAGGACATATCGCAGGGGACAAATAGGGAAGAAGCTGCTCATGCAGCTTGCCGCCGCGCTGCTTTTGGCCGCATCGGCAGGCTGCAGCGGAATCCATCACGCAGGAGAAGATGCCGGAGGCAGCCGATCCGCCGCGGAAGAGCTTGATCCTCTTGCTACTTCCGTAAGGGCCTCGCTGTATCCCGATTCCGTACGGGCCTCGATCTACGGAGACGAGGACAGGCCTCGGCTTGCTGCGCCTCATGCCCATGACCGGGGACGCGATTGGAAGAAGTCATGAGGATAGAAAAAGGGACGAGGATCTTTATTCCTCGTCCCATTTTTTGGAGTACGCCTTTTTGGTGACGGCCAGCAGGAGCCATACCATAAGGACGACCATCAAGGCGGATAGAATATAGACAACGACCATGCGTTCCTTCCTCCGTTCGTAGTTGGACAGCTTCCTGCTGCATGCTTCCATGATACCTTATGCCTTCTTTGGAATGCCACCCTTTTATAAAGAGCTCCCTCTCTGGGCAAGCTAGGATGGCATGCCGAAGATCACCTAACGGAAAGGAACGTGTCCAATTATGGAAATCAACAGCAGCGGACAGCAGGCGAGGGAACGGATTGTGGCCGTCCAAAAAAACGGGGATGGCGATCTGACGTCGTTCAAAACCGAGAATGGGCGCATCCTCGCTTATGACGAGGCGATTGCCGAAGCGGGGCAGGGCAGGCTTGCCGGAGTGAATGTGTTCAAAGGGCGGGACGGAGGCCATTATCTGCGCGGCGACGCCGATGGGGATCCGACCAACAAACTGGACAATTTGCCCCTTTTCTGACGTTTCGATTCGATTGAAGCCGTCCTTATGGGACGGCTTTTTTGCTGCGTCCGAATAGGGATTCAGGAGAGCCAACCATCCGGCTCCTGCATAGGATAGCAGGGAAGCGCCCGCCCAGGCGCCCGGAAGGAGAATGACATCATGAGCAAAGGCAAGGGCGGCTCATCGAAGGCGGCAAAAAAGAAAGTGCCGGCAAGCGACCGCAGGCAGGTCAATATGAAGCTGGTGCTGTCCGATACATGCGCCGTATGCAAAACCCCCTGCAGCCGGGGGATGCGCTACCTGGACCGGATGCGCCAGCCGGGAGCGCTTGGCAAAGGCGTTCCGTGCGTGCTCACGCGAACGTACGGCTGAGCGGGAAATAGACGGATCATTTCCCGGGGAAGCGCATCGTTCTACATGTTGCGACAGCTTGCGGCAGGCGGGTAATCGCTTGCCGCGACGGCTTCGTTCGCGATTCGGGACCATAGTCCCGAATCGCCATGGGGAGTCTCGAAACCCGCGCAACTTTGGCCTGCGGGCTGAGTATAAAGCTGTAACGAACAATCGGGAAGAGGGATCGAATGAAAGGAAAAAAAGTCCTTGTGCTTACGCTTGCCATGGCTCTCTGGGGAGGAACGATGATATTTGCGGACTCGGCCACCCAGGCCGTGAAAGTCATGTTCAACGGCAGCGAGCTCCAAGAGACGGGAATCATGTCGGACGGCAAGACTTACTTGCCGCTGCGTCAGGTGGCGCAAAAGATGCAGGCTCTCGTTGTATGGGATGACAGCAGCAAGAAGGCCAGCATCATCAAGCCCAACGTACATATGGTGCTGTTCGACAAAGACAACAGTCCGTTCGGCTATGTCAAAAATAAAGGAACGACCTCGTTCAGCCTGCTTGCCCAGGTGGACAGCCTAGCGGCGGAGGTGGACTCGTTCCGGATCACGATTATGGATCCTGCCGGCAAGGAGACGGTCCTCGCGACAAGCGCGACGAAGAAAGACAATTTCTTCTACCTCTCCAAGGAGATCAAATACAGCTTCGACAGCTCCGGAACGTATGCGATCCGCTTCGCGCTGCGCCTGAGTCCGAACGATGATTGGAGCGTCGTGTCGGAGAAGAACATTACAGCCGGATAGCCGTTTGACCCGGAGCGGGACAAGTGATACGATACGGAAGGTACTTTAAGGCAGACAGAATTGTGAGGGATAACGATGAGCGAGCATCAGCATGACGACAACTGCGGCTGCGGCCAAGACCATGACCATGAAGAGCATGTCTTTCTCGTGACGGATGAAGAGGGCAACGACCGCGAGATGGTGATGGTATATACGTTCGAATCCGAGAACCAGGCGTATGCCGTGCTTCTCGACCGCAACGATCCGGAGGAGGACGGCGTCATCTTCCGCATCGAGGAAGAGGAAGAGGAAGCCTTCCTCGTCGGCATCGAGGACGATGCGGAGTGGGAGCGCGTGACGGCTATCTACGAGCAGATCGCCAAGGAACAGAACGAAGGCAAATAAGCAGCAAAAGCAAAAGCCCGGCGGCCAGCCGGGCTTTTGCTTTTGGGAGCGGGATTGGCCAGAACCAGGGGCAGCCCCGGCGGCAATTCGTTGATGAGCTGAATATCGGGATGGACCGGAGCAATCGACAGCGTCTCCATGACGAAGCCGGTCGAGATGTACAGATCGACGGGCGTGGAGGGCGTCGGCGAGCCTGATGTTGCGGTTCTCGAACAGCGTCTCCATGATCCGCTTGCGGCCGCGGTGCCTGGCATACATGACCGGATCGAGCGTGCCGTGCGGACGCACGATGTAAGGCACGCCGTGCTTGCGGGCGAAATGCCCGGCAGCCATGCCGTGGAACAGGTACAGCGAATGGATATGGACGATGTCGAACTTCGGAATTTCCTTGTTCAGCGCCAGCGCCATCGCCGGCGATGTTCTCCAGAATTTAGGCTGGATGACCGGGAAATAGCGGATCGTCACCCCGTTTTTGACGATGGGCGTGTCCACGGGCACGTCGAGCACGCCGTCGCCGTCCTGGTTCGTCGTGAAAATCGTCACTTCATGTCCTTTGGCCGCCAGCACAGCGGCCATCTCCAGCCCGGCCTTGGCCGGCCCTCCGTAACGGGGGGCCAGATTCGCGATGACATGCAGAATTTTCATCTTTGCTTCCCCCTTGTCAGTGAATGGAACTAGGCCGCCTTCCCGTACCCCGGCCTTGCTGCGGAATCGCAGGCTTGCCCAGCCGATCCAGGATGTCGTGGAGCCGGGCCGTGTAATTGCCGAACGAGAAATAGCCGAGCTCCTCCGGAACCTCGCCTTTCGGCTTGGCCAGCAGCCGCCGGATGCCAAGCTCCACCTCGGATGGAACCGATGGATTCACCAGGATGCCCAGCTTGCCGCGCATCAGCGCCTCGCTGCTGCCGTCGGCCTTGCTTGCCAGTACGGGAATGCCGCAGGCCATCGCCTCCAGCAGCACGATGCCGAAGCCCTCGCCGTGGCTCGGCATGGCAAAGCCGTCGGCCAAGCGGTAATGGTCCGCCTTTTCTTCCTCCTTGATCATGCCGGTGAACACGACGGCTTCCTCCAGGCCGAGCCTGGCGGCCTTCTGCTCCAGCCGGCCGCGGTCGGCTC
Source organism: Paenibacillus sp. P22 (assembly GCF_000469945.2). Taxonomy (NCBI): domain Bacteria; kingdom Bacillati; phylum Bacillota; class Bacilli; order Caryophanales; family Paenibacillaceae; genus Paenibacillus; species Paenibacillus sp. P22. The sequence goes on from NZ_CBRA020000003.1 coordinate 113,425, forward strand.
CGTCTCCTACGATGAGATATTTGAGAGAAGGCTCGTCCTGCAGCAGGGAAGGCATCGCCTCGAGCACTTCATCGAAGCCCTTGCGGCGCTGCTCGCCGGCAAGCCGGCCCAATGTCATCAGGATGCGGTCGGACCGCTGCAGCCCGTACCGGTCGAGAAGCGCCTCCGGGGCCGGTCCCGGCACGAACAGCCCGGGCTCGAAGGAGTTCGGAAGCACGAACGAGGGTACGTTCTCTAGGCCTGCCCAGCCTTGAAAGCGGTCCAGCGTCAGCTTGCTCACCGCGATGACCGCATCGACCTGGTGCAGAGAATAGCTCGTTCCCTTGCGGGCAACGGGATCCCAGGCGTCGATTCCGTGAATGACAAGGGCGAGCTTGGCGCCCGTCAGCTTTTTGGCCAGGACGGCGAACGGCAGCAGATTGATATGGCCGCATACGATGAGATCGCTCTTCCGCGCCCGGCCCAGGACGGAGCGCAGCACGGCGCTCAGATAACGCCTCTTTCCTCCGAGCCCATCCGTGACGTAGTTCAAGTTGGCCGGAATCGGCTCAGGCGGGAACGGCATCAGCCGCGGAATCGCGGTCGCCTCCCGCAGTCCCGGATAAGAGCTGAGCGAGGTCAGCAGATCCCGGTTGAACTTGGCGATGCCGCCATGTCCCCCGTATGCGTCGGACAGCAGCACGAGCGGCTTCATGTTAGACTCTCCTTCATCCGTCCGCGGGAGAGGAGGCCTTCTGTCCCTTGGGACGGCTCTTCTTCCGCGGCGGCTTGTTGATTCCGGCGGGCCAATACGGCCGCCGATAGGGCGAGCAGGAACAAATACACGAACTGCTCCAGGATGTTGGTTGAAATGCATAACACGACATTGACGACGAGCAGCACGTACAGCTGCATCGACTGTCCCTTCAGCCTGCGGAGCACGGCGGGCGCCGCCGCGATCGCGGCCGCCGCCAGCAGAAACAGGACGAACAAGCCGTATTGGGTCAGGATCGAGTTGATGGTGCCGTCCATGATTTTGTGCTCCAGCTCCACGTCAAGCTGCTTGTTGAGGTTCACGCCGCTGTTGGTTCCGTACCCGATGCCGTCGCCGAACAGCACGACGGAGAGCGGATTGTCTGTGAAGAAGCCTGTGACCATGTCGATTCTTCCTCCCTTGACCTGGGCCTCCACGATGCTCCCGCGGTCCGCCATCAGCGTCGCGGCCTGAATGCCCGCCGTGAGCACCAGCATGGAGAAGCAGACGACAGCCGGCATAAGCAGGCTTTTACCCGGAAGCTTGCGGCCGCCGAACGCTTTCTCCACCAGCAGGAAGAACAGGATGAGGAAGCAGCCGATAATGGCCGAACGCGTTCCCGAAAAGCCGGCGATGCCCAGGCAGAGCAGCTGCAGCAGCGGAGACAGGCGTTGCATCGTTCTGTCGAGCTGTCCCCTCGAAGAATAGAGGAGAATGGAGCTGCCCAGCGCCATGTAACCCGAAATCGAGATGCCGCCGAAGGTTCCGATCAGACGCAGGGAGAACGGATTGACGACCCCGAACCTTCCCGTGAACAATACATACTGGGCGACAAGAACCGCGAACTCGATGACGAGCAGCCATCCTGCGCAGCGGCACAGCCTGCGCACGAACGCGGGCCGTCCCGCGTAAGCCGCCGCCTTCAGGCAGAACACGATCAGCAGCAGCGACCGCCCTCCCGCAGCGACCTGGTACACATTGAGGCCGGCTTCGCGGAAGACGAGCACGCAAGTGCCGTAAGCTATCAGCAGGAGTACCGGCAAATACCATTTGGCAAGCCGATAGCGCTCCCCCTTCCGGGCATCCAGGGCGAAGAACGCAGCGGTCATCAGGACCAGAATCGCGTCCTTGAAGTACCGGATGTTCAGTCCGAACAGCGGCTCGTTGATGGAGAATTTGGCGTAGGAGATTCTGGCGTTCAGAATGTCGTTCAGCGCCTCGGGCAGATAAGCCATCGCCGCGAAGATCAGGTACAGCAGGATGCCCCTCTCGATCCACTTGCGTTCCGCCGGCTCCGGAAACCCGCCCTCCAGGACGGCGCCGGAAGCGGCTGCCGCCGGCTGCCTCTTCTTCATGGCAGCCCCTAAGCGTTCACGCTCATGGCATGAAGGTACGCATTCTCCAGGCCGACCCGCTTGAGGTCCTCATCGACCATCATGGTGATGAGCTGCTTGAAGCCGACCTCCAGCTCCCAGCCGAGCTTCTCCTTCGCCTTCGTGCAGTCGCCCAGCAGCAGGTCGACTTCGGCCGGACGCTCGAATTCGGGATCGATGACGACATAGTCCCGGTAGTCCAGGCCGACATGGGAGAAGGCGACATCCAGCAGCTCCCGCACCGAATGCATTTCGCCGGTAGAGATGACGAAATCATCCGGCTCGTCCTGCTGCAGCATCAGCCACATCGCCTTGACATAGTCGCCGGCGAAGCCCCAGTCGCGGAGCGAATCCAGGTTGCCCATCCGCAGCTCGGCCGCCAGGCCCAGCTTGATGCGGGCGACGCCGTCCGACACCTTGCGGGTGACGAACTCCACGCCGCGGCGCGGCGACTCATGGTTGAAGAGGATGCCGGAGCAGGCGAACATGCCGAAGCTTTCGCGGTAGTTCACCGTGATCCAGTGGCCGTAGACCTTGGCAACTCCATAGGGGCTGCGCGGATAGAACGGCGTCGTCTCCTTCTGCGGCGTCTCGACGACCTTGCCGAACATCTCGCTGCTGGACGCCTGGTAGAACCGGGCCGACGGCTTCACGATGCGGACCGCCTCCAGCATGTTCGTCACCGCGATCGCGGTCAGGTGCGCCGTCGCAAGAGGCTGCGGCCACGATGCGGCCACGAACGATTGCGCCGCCAGGTTGTACACCTCGTCGGGATCGGAAGCCCGCACCGCTTCGATGAGCGAAGCCAGATCCGTCAAGTCGCCCGACAGCCACGTGATGCTGTTCTTGATCCGCTCCACGTTCTCGTAATTGGGCGTGCTCGTGCGGCGGCGCATGCCGTACACCTTGTAGCCCTTGGACAGCAGGAACTCCGCCAGGTACGATCCGTCTTGACCGGTTACTCCTGTAATTAGCGCTCTCTTCATCTTCCGCATCCCCCAATAGTTTGTTAGATTAAGCCGTCCATTCCGGACGGCGACAGTACGGTTCATGCCTGCCGGTTCGCTCCGCCATGCGCTTCTCCCGCGCTTCTGTGCGGCGGAGCGCTGCTTCCACTCCCGGTTGATCAAACTCTCTGGCCGCCAAGCTCCCGGATCCGCGGCGGGCCGTGCGGCAGGGCGCCTCGGCGGTCAGCCCAGCGCCGGCTCCGCTTGGCGGTAGGCGGCATAGACCTTGCGGATGCCTTCCGGCAGCGGCGTTCCCGCCCTCCAGCCGAGACCGTTGATGCGGCCGGTGTCGACCAGCTTGCGCGGCGTCCCGTCCGGCCGCGAGGAGTTGAACGCCAGCCGGCCTTCAAAGCCGACGACCGAAGCGATCATCTCCGCCAGCTCGCGGATGCTGATGTCGTCCCCGACGCCGACGTTCACGATGTCATCGCCTTCGTAATTCTCCATCAGGAAGATGCAGGCGTCGGCGAGATCGTCCGAATGGAGGAATTCCCGGCGCGGCGTTCCCGTTCCCCAGATCTCCACCTCCGAGGAGCCGGTCTCCTTCGCCTCATGGATTTTGCGCAGCAAGGCCGGAAGCACATGCGACGTTTCGAGGTCGAAGTTGTCGTTCGGCCCGTACAGATTGGTCGGCATCGCGGAAATGAATTTCGTGCCGTATTGGCGGTTGTACGCCTGGCACATCTTGATCCCGGCGATCTTGGCGATCGCGTAAGCCTCGTTCGTCGGCTCCAGATCGCCGCGCAGCAGGCTGTCCTCCTGAAGCGGCTGAGGCGCCAGCTTCGGATAGATGCAGGTCGAGCCGAGGAACAGCAGCTTCTTGATGCCATGCCTGCGCGAAGCCTCGATGACATTCGTCTGGATCATCAGGTTGTCGCGGATGAAGTCCCCGCAAAAATCGTTGTTGGCGACGATGCCCCCGACCTTGGCCGCCGCGAGAAACACATACTCGATTGCCTGGCTGCCGAAGAAGGCTTCCACTTGAACCGGATCGCGGAGATCGAGCTCGCGGCTCGTGCGGCCGATCAGATTGCGGTAGCCCTTACTCTCCAGCGCCCGCCAGATGGCCGATCCCGCCAGGCCGCGATGGCCCGCTACGTATATCGCTGCTTGCTTGTCCATATCCGTTCTCCTCCAGTAGGGTTGTTTAGAAAGCGTCCTTGCTGCCCGCCAGCACCTTCACCGTCCGCAGCAGAATCCGGAAATCCATGCCGAGAGAGCGTTCCCGCACATAGCGCAGGTCCAGCTCCACCATCTGCTCGAAGCTCAGGCTGCTGCGTCCGCTGACCTGCCACAGGCCGGTGCAGCCGGGCGTGACGTCCAGGCGCTGCCGGTCGTACGGCGTGTATTCCGCCACCTCGCGCGGCAGCGGCGGCCTTGGACCGACGAGGGACATGTCCCCGAGCAGCACGTTCACCAGCTGGGGAAGCTCGTCGATGCTCGTCTTGCGGATGAAACGGCCGACGCGGGTGACGCGGGGATCGTTCTTCATCTTGAACATCGCCCCCTGCACCTCGTTCTGCGCCATCAGCTCCTTCAGCTTCTCTTCCGCGTTCGAGACCATGGAACGGAACTTGTACATGCGGAACGGCTTGCCGTCCTTGCCGACGCGGGTCTGGTAGAAGAACACCGTGCCGCGGGGATCCTCCAGTTTGATCAGCAGCCCGATCAGGACGAATACCGGGCTCAGCAGCAGCAGGCCGGCCAGCGAGCAGCCGATGTCGACCGACCGCTTGAGCTGCTCGTAGATCGCCAGCTGCCGCGCTTGCGCCGGACAGCCCCCGCCGACCGCTTCCTCGCTTCTGTCGTGAAATGCCAAGTGAAATCATCCTCCGCTCATTTGGATTAAAGGCAGAAGCGGCAGCCACAGCCGTTTGGTTCTCATGATTGCCTCCTCCTCAGCGCACTTGCGGAATCTTGATCGCGACGGTCGTGCCTTCGCCCGGCTCGCTCTCGATGGAGACGCCGTAGTCGGAGCCGAAGGCGAGCTCGATCCGTTCGTTGACGTTGCTCACCCCGATATGATCCCGGTCCGAATCCCTGCGGACGGCGCCCATGATCAGCTTGATCGTTTCCTCGGACATGCCCTGGCCGTTGTCGGACACCCGGAATTCGATGCCGTTGTCCGCCTGCCGGGCGGAGATGGCGATCATGCCTCCCTCCGGCAAATTTTTGATTCCATGATAGATCGCGTTCTCCACGAACGGCTGCAGCAGGATTCTCGGCGTTTTGAAGGCATGGAGCTCCCTCGGAACGTCGATGGCATAATCGAGCTTGTCGCGGTAGCGCATCTTCTGGATCTGGAGATAGCTGTCGATATGCTCCACCTCCACCCGAATCGGGACCAGCTCGTCGTCCTTGGCGATGCTGGCCCGGAACAGCTTGGCCAGAGCCGATGTCATCAGCACCACTTCCTCGTTCTTCCGCTGCTCGGCCATCCATATGATCGAGTCCAGCGTGTTGTACAGGAAATGCGGATTGATCTGGGACTGAAGAAGCCTGAGCTCCGTCCGCCGTTTGATCTTCTCGGTCTGGACCCTCTCGTCCAGCAGCCTGCGGGTCTGGCCGACCATCATGTTGAAGGCGCGGCCGAGCTGGCCGACCTCGCCCGCCTGCCCGACCTCCGCCCGCACGTCGAAGTCTCCCCGCTCCACCTGCCTCATGACGGCTTGCAGCCGCCGGATCGGGCGGGTGATCCGATGCGAGATGATGAAGGAAATGATGAGGGTGACGGCAAGGCCGGCAGCCGCCCACAGCAGGAATGAATTCCGCATCGCGGACGGATTGGAAATCAGCTCGTCCTGATAGGCCACGCCGACGATCTTCCAGCCGAAGCTCGTATCGTGGATCGTATAGATGCGGCCGCTGTCCTTGTCCACGAAGCTTCCTTGCTCGGAGGCCATGACGCGGCCGATCTGCTCCGTGCGGAGCTTGCTGTAGATGAGCTGCTGCTGCGGATGATAGACGATGTTCCCGCTGCTGTCGACGATGAAGACGTAGCCGCGCTGGCCGAGCTTCACGTTGCGGCAGATGTCGTTGATGACGTTCAGCTTGAGATCGACCAGCGCGACGCCCTGGCCGGTCATGCCGTTGATGCTTTTGAGCTCCCGGCTCAAGGAGACGACCCAGCTGTATTCCCCTTGCAGGACATTCTGGACATGGGGCGGAGAAATGACGGACCTTCCGCCTTCCTTCACCGCCTGCTTGTACCAGTCCTGGTCCTGGGGCGGCACGTTCGGATTGAGCTGGGTCAGCCTCCGGTCGGACACCACCCTGCCGTTGTACCCGAATACCATGATCGAGGCGATATCCTTGCGGGTGTACAGCAAGGACTGGAACAGGTCCGAAATGTTCTTCTGATAGGAGCGCACCTCTTCGCGGCTGATGAACGGATTGCTCGAAATATAATACTTGACGTCCTTGTTGGTGAAAATAATGAGGGAGATGTTCTCCATATTGTCGATATAGGACTGGATGTTGTTGTTGACCTGGGTAATGATCTCTCCCATGTAGGCTTCCGAATTGCTGATGACCGCATCCTCCGAGACGTTGTAGCTGATCAGGCTGGTGACGGCGATGGCCGCCAGGATAAGCAGGGAGAATGCCGTCGAGATGGCGGCATGGATCGTCTTGGGATAATAATCCAGAAAGCGCCTGCCTCTCATGGCTGCTCCCTGGATTTCTCCCGGTATTCGCGCGGCGTAAGGCCTGTATGCTTCTTGAAGGAGATGCTGAAGTAGTTCGGATCGGCGTAACCGACCTTGGCAGCGATTTCATACAGCTTGAGAGGAGTGTTGCATACAAGCTCCTTGGCCTTGCCGATGCGGATCCGGGTCAGGTATTCCACGAATGTTTCGCCCGTCTGCTGCTTGAACACCGTGCTGAAATAACTCGTGCTCATCAAGACATGCCGGCATATGTCCTGCAGCGTGATGCGCTCGTCCGCGTAATGCTCCTCGATATACGCGATCGCCTGTCCGATCTGATTGCGCATCGTCTGGCTCCGGTTGTCGGATACGGTCTCGATCGCTCCGACCGCGATTTCCTCGAGCCATTGGCCGACCTCGTCCAAGGTGCCGAGCCTGTACAGCTCCGAGAACAGCATCCGGTGCCTGCTGACGATGCGCGTCTCGTCGATGCCCATCTCCTGCATCGTGTTCATGAGCAGGACGATGACCTTCTGGATCTGCAGGTAGCATACGTCCAGCGGCGCATGGGATTGCTTCAGTCCCGCGATGAACGGCCCGATGAGGCTGCGGATCTCGGCCGCGGAACCGGTGCGGATCGTCCCGGCAAGCAGGCGGCTCCACTCGAGGCTGACCGATGCGGGCGCCGTTTCCTTGCCTTCCAGGTCAAGAATGCTGAGCACCCGGTTTTTGCCGTATTGAAACCGGTAATCAAGCGCGGCCGAGGCGCTTTTGTACGAATCGGGAAGATTTTGCGGTCCTGCGGCGGCTCGCCCGATGGCAGCCGTGACCGTATAGCCCAGGTACCGCTCGATATGATGGCGCGCCTCCTCGGCGGTCCGCAGCGCCAGCTCATGCAGCAGGCTTTCCGGCTGGCCTCCGATCAGGGCGGCGATCCGGTCCTCGCGAGTCCGGAAGACGACTCCGCCCTCCCTGGAGATGATCTCTTCGATGATGTTGAAGCCGGCGAAATGAAGCAGCTCCACATCCTGCTCGGAAGCATCGGAATGCCTCGAGGCTCCATCGTAGTCGTACAAGGTGATCAGATAGGGAGGCTGGAGAGCCGGTATGCCGAAGTAGGCCAGGCGCTCGGCCATGTTCCGCGCTCCCGCCCCCGTGGCGGCCAGCCGCTCCAGAAACCGCTCCCGCAGCAGCGGCAGGCTCTGGTTGAGCTGGCTGTACAGCCTGCCGACATCCTCGCCCCTGCGCTTCTCCTCCTCCATCTCCGCATGGACCTTGTCCAGCAGCGCTCTCGTCTCGCTGGCCGTGATCGGCTTGAGGATGAAGTCGTGGACCTTGAGGCGGAGAGCCTGCTGCGCATATTCGAACTGATCGTATCCGGTAAGGATAATGATCTTGATATAGGGATAACGCTGCAGAATGTGCTCGCTCAGCTCGAGGCCGTTCATGAACGGCATGTTGATATCCGTCAAAACCAGGTCGGGCCTCAGCGTCTCGATGGCTTCAAGCGCATCCCGTCCGTTGGTGAAATCGCCCGCCAGCTCGAACCCGTGGCGGGGCCAATCGATGATGTTCCTTAAGCCTTCCCGGACGACGGCTTCGTCATCCACCAGCATGACTTTGTACATGGACGCCTCCTGCAGGACTGCTTGAAAAATGGGTAGTATGTACCTCCATACTGATCACCGCAGCGAAATTTGTCAATTGCTAGGACTGGCGTCCGGTCCGTTCAGCCAAGTCAAAAGGCCGCCTTGCGGCGGCCTTCGGACGTTATTGGAACAGATGCTCGTTTTTGCTTCCGCGCGTTCCATTATTCATGTTGGTGTTCGTGCTCATGCCCTTGTAGGAGGAGTTGCTGGCCGATTCGGCCGGGAACACCCGCTCCACCATGGCATTGAACTCGGCCACGAAGCCCTTGATCGGATGGCCTTGCTTCACGTCGTTGGCGTAGCCTTGCATCCGGCTGAAGAAGTCCGGATTCGCAGATACGTATACATTCTGGATGCCCGGATGGTTCTTGTGCACGATATCGGCGACCTTCGCCTTGAACTCGCTCGTCAGCTCCCGGTCCATGTACCGGTTGTTGTTGTCGGACAGGCCGTTCATCATATGGCCGCGGTTGTTCGTGGATGCTCCCGTGCCGTAGGCGTTGAAGCCGTTCGTATACGAGCTGTACCCGTTGGATCCGGGGCGGTCCATGAATGTGCCGTAATTGGACTGGCCGATGACGCCTCCGGTCAAATCCCGGGCGCCGCGCTTGACGTCGTTCGTCAGCGTACGGGCTCCCATGCCGACGTCGTTCGTCAGCGCACGGGCTCCCATGCCGACGTCGTTCGCGAGGCTGCGGACGCCGCTTCCGATATCGGCTCCCATCCGTTCCATCCCGCCGACGATGCCTTTGCCGTCGCTGTAGCCTTGGGCCGTACGGCCCGTCGAGGTCAAGCCGGTCACGCTGTGCCCGTCAAGCCCGATGGCGACATAAGCGTTCTTGTCCGTCGTGAAGACGTGGGCCGTCCGCACGCCCGGCAATTTGTTCAGCTCATCCGACAGCTTCTTGTTCGTGGACAAATGATAATTTTGATGATTGCCGACGATGTTGTTCCCGTTTTGCTGGTAGCCCTTCACGCGGTTCATTTCGTTCATGCCGTCATCGGCAAAGCGCTTGCTGAGCAGATTGTAGTTGCCGGCCGCATTGTTGCGGATGTTTTTGTTGCCGAGCTCACCATGGTGCGTTCCGCATCCGGCCAAAGCCGTACTGATTACGATACCGGCAGCAAGCACTTTCCAGGGCTTTTTCATTCGGTTTCCTCCAGTATAGTCCAATGGTGTCCGCAGCCTTGTTCAGGTACGGCCCGATTAGTTTCTCCCGACAAGGAGAGGCTATCCCGCTCAATGGTTCCCATCCAGGGCGGATGCCGGGTCCCGCTCCTGCAAAGCCCCGGCATGCGGAAAAGCCGCAAGCTCCCGACTTAGGGCGGCTTGCGGCTTCCAGAATCTCTATATTCAAGGCTTGGCGGCTTCGGCCCCGTTCAGCACAAGCTTGTAGCTGATGTCGGCCTTGAGCGAGTCGGACACCGCGCAATACTTCTTGCTGCCCATTTCGATTGCCTTCCACACCCGGACGGCCGATATGTCTCCGTCCACGCGGAAGGTAAGCTCGATTGCGGTGAAGCCGGTCGGAGCTTCCTCCTTGCGGGCTCCATCGGCCTCGATCTCCATTCGCTGGATGGAATCGAGGTAATGGTTGAGGATCATCGTGACGTCGATGCCGATGCATCCGGCGAGGCCGGCCAGCAGCAGCTCCATCGGCGTAGCGCCCTTGCCCTCGCCGCCATACAGCGGCGTCGCGTCCATTCCGACCGGATAACCGGAATCTCCGACGGAAGTAAACGCCCGCCGGCCGTTCCAAGTGGTCATGACTTTCATTTCACATACCCGCTTTCTCGTGAAAGTAGTGGTGTTGCCCCTTAATGCTCGCTGAGCTGATTCAGGAATTTACGAGCCCGATCGGACTCTGGACTGCGGAAGAACGACTCCGGCTCCTGTTCCTCGACAATGATGCCTCCGTCCATGAATACAACCCGGTTGGCTACCTGCCGGGCGAACTTCATCTCGTGGGTGACGACGACCATCGTCATCCCCTCCTGAGCCAGCTGCCGCATCACTTCCAGCACTTCGCCGACCAGCTCCGGATCGAGCGCCGATGTCGGCTCGTCGAACAGCATGACGGACGGCTCCATCGCAAGCGCGCGGGCGATGGCGACGCGCTGCTGCTGTCCGCCCGACAGCCGGGAAGGGTATTCGTCTTTTTTGGCCGCCAGGCCTACCCGCTCCAGCAGCCGATAGCCGATGCGCTCGGCTTCCGCCCGCGGCAGCTTCTTGACGGTAAGCAGCGACTCGATGACATTGCCCAAAGCCGTCTTATGGGGATACAGATTGAACTGCTGAAAAACCATTCCTGCGTTGCGCCGGATCTCCCGGAAGCCCGCGCTCTTCTTCCTCGCCGGCATATCCGAAGCCACGCGGACGCCGTTCACTTCCACCGAACCGCCGCTGAGCTCCTCGAGCCCGTTGAGACAGCGCAGCAGCGTGCTTTTGCCGGAGCCGCTCGGTCCGAGAAGGACGACGATTTCCTTCGCCGCCACCTGAAGATCGATGGTTTTCAACACTTCCGTTCCGCCAAAGGATTTCGACAGCCCGTTCGTCTGAATCATCATTCGGTTCGCTCCTCCTCTCTCAATAGACTTTGGACAGCCGCTTCTCGATCGCTTCGAGAATGGCCGAGAACAGAGTGCTCATCACCCAGTACATCGCCGCTACGCCCAGGTAAAACGGCATGTACACATAATACTGGGCGACCAGCAGTTGAGCGGAACGCAGCAGCTCGGTTACGGTAATGACGGAGACGAGCGACGTTTCCTTGAGCATGCCGATGAACGTGTTGCCCATCGGGGCGATCGCCACCCGGGCCGCTTGCGGAAATATGATTCTTCTCAAAGCTTGCCAGGGGGTCATGCCCGTCGCATAGGCTGCTTCGGTCTGCCCCTTCGGTATGGCCAGAATCGCCCCCCGGAACGTCTCCGACAAATAGGCGCCGACATTGATGCTTAACGCCACATAGGCGGCTGTCAGCGGTCCAAGCGTAATGCCGTAATCAACAAGCCCATAATAAACGATAAGAATTTGAACGAATGCGGGCGTGCCGCGAACGACGGAGACGTATGCTCGCGCCAGCCAGCGGACCGGCAAATTCCCCTTCAGCCGGGCAAGAGCAACGACGATGCCGATCAGCAGGCCGAAAAACATCGCTACGACGGTAATCAGCAGCGTATAATAGGCGCCCTTCAACAAGAAGAGGCCGTTATCCCATAGCAGATTCATGAACGCTCGAAGCTCCTTTTGATCCGTTGGATATCGCATAGGGCCATGACGCTCATGCGCCACAGCCCTCAGCAACCCTGCTTCTTATTTGGAGGCAGGCTCCTCGCCGAACCATTTCTTGAAGATGGTCGTGTACGTTCCGTCGGACTTCATATCCGTCAGAGCTTGATCCAGCGCCGCCAGAAATTCCGGATTGTTCTTGCGTACGGCGATCCCGGCGGAATCGGATTTGATCGCTTCTCCGACCGCCTTCACCTTGTACCCGTTCTTGTCCACGATCGGCTTCAAGGCGTACAGATTGTTGATCGTGGCGTCGATCCGGCCGGCATTGAGGTCCTGGAGGGAGGTGATGACATCGTCGTAGGTTTTGATATTGAACTTGCCTACTTGGGGCAGCACTTCATTGCGCAGGTAGGCTTCATCGTTCGTACCGAGGCCGACGCCGATATTTTTGCCTTTGAAATCCTCCAGCTTCGTAATGGAGTCGTTGCTTTCGCGGACGATGATCTTCACTTGGTTCGTAATGTAAGGCTGAGTGAAGTCGATCTGCTGCTTGCGCTCGTCGGTTATGGTCACCTGGCTGATGATGACATCGATCTTGCTTGCCTGCAGGCTCGGAATCAGGCCGGAGAAGTCTTGAGGCGCGAATTCCGCCTTCACTCCAAGGCGCTTGGCGACATCCTTGGCGATGTCTGCGTCGAAGCCGTCGATTTCCTTGTTCTCGTTCAGGAAATTATAAGGCGCGTAGGTGCCCATGAGCCCTACTTTCAGCACGCCGGCCGCCTTCACTTGAGCGAGGAGGTTGTCGTCTCCTTCCGCTGGCGCGTTGCTTCCGGATTCGCCGGCAGGAGCCGGGCTTGCGGTATTCTGGGCATTGTCGTTCGTTTTCGCTCCGCATCCGGCCAGCGCAAAGGCGAGCAGCATGAGGATGGATACAGCGAGGTAAAGCGATTTCTTCCGCATTGGATTTCTCTCCCTATCCTTTTTTTATTATGGTGTCCGGCTCTGACCGGATCATTCCGCTGCCGGCCCGTTAAATGCCGAGCAGCCCGAAAAATTCGAATCTGGCCGTCTCGGACGCCAGCTGCTCCGCTGTCCTGGAGCCGATCCCGCTCCCCGGCGCGTTCAAGCCGAACAGCCAGCGCGCAATGACGCCTTCGATCAAGCTCATGATGAGGGCGGCCCGCACTTCGGCATCGATTGCGGCAGGCAGCATTCCAAGCTCGATCGCCCGGCGGATATTTTGCAGGAAGGCCCTCTCCATCGCAGCCCGCGACTCCGCGATCTCTTGACGGATCGGTTCAATGGCGCCGCTGCCGCCGAGCAGCATCTCCATAAGGTCCCGGTTGGATTCCGCAAACAGGAACAGCCTGGCAAGCAGAGCTTCCGAAACTTGCACCATGTCCTGCACCGTGCCCGCCTCCCGGCGGTAGCCTTGCGCGATGACTTCCAGCAGCTGGCGGCGTCCGTCTTGCACGATTTCCAGCGCAATCGCTTCCTTGCTCTTGAAATGCCAGTAGAAGGTTCCTTGCGCCACGCCGGCTTCGGCAACGATATCGGAAATTTTCGTGACATGGTAACCATCCTTCGCGAACCGTCTCAAGGCGATTTCCATGAAGCGCCTGCGCCGCTCGCTGCCGGCCTGCGAATCCTTGTCTTCGTTCAAGATGTTTCTTCACCTCACCCGATTGACTAGTCAGTCAGTTATGTTTTAAATCCTATTGGATTGCTGAGGTATTGTCAAGCGATTCCACGATCCAGATTGAAATCGCATCAAAGCAAACCTCCCGTCCACTTTCGGACAGGAGGCTTGCTGAGAAAGCTTGGCGGGTATATAGGCATGGGGCGGAATCATTGAGACAACCGGGCGGCATCCTATTCTGGCTCCGGCAACCGTTTCCGCCTCTGTTTAGAAAAGGGTCATTCCAGTTCCTTTTTGATGACATTCCATATTCCGCTGTCCATGAACGAGCGGCTCCAGGTAGCAACGCCTGCCAGCCCGTATTCTTTCGCTATCGCAACTCTTGCTTTGATGGAAGTGCTGTCTTCCAGCCAAATCCGTTTCAATTGCCCGTCCTCCCGATACTCCACGTAATTCTGCCCGGTTTTCCGGTCATACGCGGGAGTCAGCTTGCGGGCGGCCACCAGCTCGGCCGCCTTTTTCATTCCAAGCGCTTTGGAAGTGACCTTGCTCCCTCCCGAGCTCTTCGGCGTCTCCGTCCAGATTCGAGTATACAGAGGCATGCTGAGAACGATTTTAGACGGCGGAATCCCATCTTCGTCCAGCAGCCGTTCGACCGACCGCCTCACCCAGGGGAGGGAAGACACCGAACCGGATTTCGGGCTGGAAGCCCAATGCTCGTCATAGGCCATCAGCATCATGAAATCCACATAGGGAACCAAGGCCGGCCGGTCGAGGAACAAGGACCAGTATTCGCTGTCCGACTTCGGGGTGACGTCGACAGATACGACGAGGTTCCGTTCGTGAAGAAGCGGCGCCGCTTCCTTGATGAACTGAACGAAGTTTTTCCCATCCTCCGTTTTCACGTTTTCAAAATCAAAGTTGATTCCTTGCAGGTCATACGATTCCGCGTATTGAAGCAGCTGCTTGATCATATGTTCCCGCGACTTTTTCGTCGACAACGCCTTTGACGTCCGGATCGGCTCGAATCCGTTGCTGAACATCGCCCAGATCTGGAGGCTGCGCTCCTTCGCCCACCGGACATAGTCCAGATCCGCTTTGCTGCTTATATCCCCGGCTCCGTTGGCGAGCTCGAACCAGGTCGGACTCACCACATTGACCCCGTCCAGCTCCGGAAGCCGCTCCGGATCGGGAGATTTGCCGTAGACGGCTTCCCAGGTCATATTGACTTTGACATTCCCGGAGCTGAACGCTTGTCTGTTGGGGACCATGTCGTCCACATGATCGATCGCGCCTCCGGCAAGCGGGCCGACAGGAAAGATATCGTCGCCTTCCGAAGCGGAAGCTTGCGCAGGCGACCGGGATGGAAGCTCTCTTCCGCCGCCAGTTGCCGCAAGGCTTGTCCGATTGCCGGCAAGAGCCTGTTCGGACGCCGTGCGCTTCCCAAGCAAGGCCGGCATTTGCTTGAACGGCATGACCGGCAGGGCAAGAAGATGGAACAAGATGATGGTGCATGTGGAAGAAAAGATGAAATACACGAGAAATAGACGGCCCAGCCTGCGCTTGGCCACATGGTGATGGTCCATCCAGCATCCCTCTCTAACTCTCTGATCCTTTCTTCCATTCTATGAACCTATCCCGGTTCTCATGACGCTAGAGGCGCAGGAAGAATCCTCAGCATACAAAAAAAGACTTTTCCCTTTCGATGCAAGAAAGGGAAAGTCTTTACGTTCGCCGGCATGGCCTGACAGGCAGCTTCAGCCGGCTGCTTGTTCGTCTGCTTCCTTACCGCGTCTCCCGGTGAAGCGTCACCTTCTTCAGACGCGGACAGTATTTGCGGAGCTCGATCCGTTCCGGGTTGTTCCTTTTGTTTTTGGTCGTCGTATAATTGCGGTCCCCGGATTCCGTGCAGGCAAGCGTAACTGTGACTCTCATTTCCCTTTTCCTCCTTGTGCTTTACGATCACTGAAAGTGTTCCATGCTCGCTTAGAATACAAGTAATATTTACTATTTGAAGCCGTTCCAAAGAGACTCATTCACCCCAAAACAATCCATGCCGGTCGAGCTCCACCTGTTCGAGCTGATGCTCGAAATCGCCGTGCAGAGGAATCATCGGGACTTCGCTCCAAGCTCCTTTTCTTTTCATGCATACCGCCCATTTGCCGTTGTTCAGCCGAAAATGGACGATATCCTTGCTATGCCATCCCGATTCAGGGAGGGCGGGCCTCAGCTCGCTGAGCGTTAGACCGTTCTCTTCCCAGCAGTAGGCCAGCCGGATGTCTCGGCGCATGCTGCCGGGAACTTTGAGCTGGATGTATCCGTCCAGCAGCCTGCCGATCCGATACCGGCTGAATTCATCCCGTTCAATGGCCGCCATGGCGCGGAATTACCAGCTGGCCTTTTTGACGCCTGGAATATGCCCCTTGTAAGCCAGCTCCCTGAAGGCGATCCGGGATACTTTGAACTTCCTCAGATAGGCATGCGGCCTGCCGGTCATGGCACAGCGGTTATGCAGCCGGGTTGGGGAAGAATCGCGCGGCAGCTTGGCCAGAGCTTCGTAATTGCCCTCTTCTTTCAGCTTTTTCCGAAGCTCGGCATATTTTGCAACCAAAGCCTGTCGCTTCAGCTCTTTTACGACCTTGGATTTCTTCGCCATGATCATTCTCCTTTAATCGTAATTTTTACTTTTTCAGTATATCAGACGATCATCTCGAAGAAAAGACGATCATCCTGCCCTGCGAAAGCGGGCTGGTCTCCCCTCAAGCCGTGTGATGCCTTTCATCTCCATCCCCCCCGCCCGAAGCGAGCGCTCCTGTCCGGCTTCCAGCCGCTCAAGCAGCCTCGGCTTATATTCCGCATAGGAATCCTCAAGCATCGGCAGAGAGACCGATGCCTCCTCAATGATCGCCTTGCGCTTGGCTTTGAGCACGATCTGCTCCATATCGGCAAAGCTGCATCCTTCCAGCATCTGCGAGGCTGGCTCCAGAAGCTCTTCCCCTCCGGGGAAATCGCCCAGCAGCTGGCTCAAATACGCCTCCCGCGAAGCTCGGTTCGGGCTGTCGTACCTCATCTTCGTATCGAAGCGGCGCCAGATGGCGCGGTCCAGATCCTTCTCCAGATTGGTGGCCGCCATGAACACGCTGCTTCCGTCGAACTCATCCAGACACTGGAGGAGAGTGTTGACGACACGGGTCATCTCTTTCACTTCATCATTGTTTTCCCGGGTCCGGGCTATGGCATCGAACTCATCGAGAAACAGCACGCATGGACTGGACCGCGCATGATCGAATATTTTACGGAGATTCGTCGCCGTCTCGCCCAGATGGCTGTGGATGACGGAATCCAGCCGGACCAGAAGCAGGGGAACGTTCAGCCTTTGCGCCATATAGAAGGCGGTCAGCGTCTTGCCCGTTCCCGGCGGGCCGAACATGACGATCTTGTTGGGAATAGGCACGTCATGCTCCTCGAATTTCTCCTTCATGTCCAGAATCCGGATGAATTCCTCGACAATGCGGTTGTTTTCGGGCTGTAGCACGATGCGCCTCACTTTGCGGCCGCAATCCTTCGCTGAATAATAGGAAGCGATGTCTGTCCCTTTGGAGCGGGGGAGCCTGCTCGCTGCTGCTGACTTGCTCATGAGATGAACTCCTCTGACTGTAGGATTAGGCTCTGCTTCATACGGCCTTGAATGCCGGCAATGGGTCTTTGAAATGACGCCATACGCTTTTCATTTCTTCTCCCGTGAGAAGCGCCCGGTCCAAGGAGCCGCTGATCCGCTCTTTGTCGAGGCCGATGCCGATGAATACGAGCTTGGTTACCCGATCTCCCCATTGCTCGTCCCAATCCGGCGATTTGGGGAAATCGCTGCCGAAATAGGCGAACCTCTCTTCCTCCGACAACGCGGCTACCCACAGCCCCGCAGGGGACAGCTGCCGGGATACGCCGGCCTGGCTGAAGGATACAGCGGTATGGTTGCGAGTGGCGATCCACATGACGCCTTTAGAGCGGATTACTTCCTGAGGCCAGCTGGCGAGCTGCTGAAGCAGCCGCTCCGGATGGAAGGGGATTTTCCGGGTGTAGACGAACGAGCCGATTCCATACTCCTCCGTCTCCGGCTTATGCTCCTCCTTCAACAGCTCCTGAATCCAGCCCGCGGATTGGCTCGCTTTGTCAAAATCGAATAGATGCGTATTCAGGATGGCCTTCGGATCTACGTTTCCATAGCTCGTCCGAATGATTTTCGCCGCAGGCTGCAGGCCTCGCAGCGCCTTCTCCAGCTTGTCGAGCTCCTCCGCGCCGACCATATCGCATTTGTTCAAAATCAGGACATCGCAAAATTCGATCTGGTCGGTCAGCAGGTGGACCACTCCCCGAGTATCGTCGTCGCCCGCTTCCTGGCTGCGGTCCTTCAGCGATTCCCGGGTATTGAAATCCTGCCAGAAATGATAGGCGTCCACGACCGTCACCATGCAGTCCAGACGGGTAAGCTTGGACAAGTCGATATTCTGGTCCTCATCGACATACGTAAAGGTTTGGGCGACCGGAAGCGGCTCCCCGATCCCCGTCGACTCAATCAAGATATAATCAAATCTCTGCTCCTTGGCAAGGCGCTCGACCTCCTGCAGCAGATCGTCACGCAGCGTGCAGCAGATGCAGCCGTTGGACATCTCCACGAGCTTTTCTTCCGTGCGGCTCAGCCCTGCGCCGTCCCGGATCAGCTCCGCGTCGATGTTCACCTCGCTCAAATCGTTGACGATCACGGCGACCCTAAGGCCCTCCCGGTTGTTGAGCACATGATTCAATACGGTCGTTTTTCCTGCGCCCAGATAACCGCTGAGCACGGTCACCGGAATTTTCTCCGCCATCTCCTGTATCATTCCTTCAACTCCTTTATGGCTCCTCCATGGGTTCATGGGTTCATGATTTCACTCGAATACCAACGAGTCTGATCTTACCCGCATAATATAATAGTAATTATTACGATTAAAATCATCTTACCTTCCGCTCACAAACCTGTCAAGTCAATCATGGCACTCATCCGATCAATAATCTGCGTACGGACTGTGAAAGACAGCGCGCCTCGATCGAAACCGTCCATGGAATGAAAGGAGGAAAGAAAGCCTCCTGTCCGGCGGATGTCAGCCAGGTTATGCCTGTTCAAGGAATTCAGAGGAGCCGCAAAGCGCCCATGCAAAAAAGCCGGAATCATCCGGCTTTCCGTTTAAGCGATTCACGTTTTATAGTCGTACAAAGCGGCTGAAGGCACGCTCAGGCTCAATTTATTCAAGACAGCCTCACGACAGTTCATATTCCTTTCGCATTTACATGATCCTATTGTTGCAGCGCTAGAGGACGGTCGTACGGTTTCTCCCGCCGGCTTTGGATTGATACAGCGCCATATCCGCCCTATGAATGAATTCCTTTGCCGAACCCCATTCCGGGCTGCAATGAGCGACCCCGACGGACACCGTCAGACGGCCTACAGGGTCAAACGCCGCTGCGGCAATCTCTTCGCGGATCCGCTCGGCCAGCAGCTCGGCCAGATGGACATCCGCGGTTCTGACAAGCACGCCGTATTCTTCGCCGCCATATCGGAAGGCAACATCGCGAACACCGGCAAGCGCGCGAATCTGGGATGCCAGCTCGATAAGCACCCGATCGCCCATGACATGTCCGTATGTATCGTTGATCCGCTTGAAATGATCGACATCAAGCAGAATCAACGAGAATTGAGTCCCCTCGTCGATCCATTCCGCGATCGTAAGATCGAACATTTTACGGTTCCAGAGCCGCGTCAGTCCGTCCAGGTGGGCTTCGTCGGATAAGACCTTGACATAATTGTCAAAGCTTTGAGCAAGCTGCTGAACCTCGTAGATGTACGTTCCGCGCAGCCTGGTGTTCACGGAAAGGACATGCCGCGAGGAGACGGCCGCTTCCTCCGAAATTCTGGCGAGCTTATAGAGCGGAGATGAAATTTGTCTGGAAATCCACAACGCCGCGATCAGGATAAGAATGAACAACGGCAGCGCTTGGAGGATCATGGATTTTTCAAGCGTTCGAATAGGCTCGTCCAATATGGTCTTTGGAGTTTGGGAAACAATTCCCCAACCGCTGTCGGGCTCATAGGCATACCCGGCAAAATAGCTTTGGCCATCGGAATTTTCGATCGTTTTGTAGCCGCTGTTTCCTGACTTGACCCGTTCGATGACTTCATTGCCTTTCACGAATTCATTGATCCGAATGGGATTCGGGTGGAAAATCAATCTGCCGTGCTTGTCCACGACGTATACGTACGAGCCGTTGCCGTAGTAGTGCTCGCTCAGCTGCCGGCTGAGCACATTATCCTCTTGAAGATAGATGGTGCCTCCGATAAACCCTTCATACTCCCCGTCCTTGTCGAATACAGGCGTCGAGATCAGCACAAGAAGACGGCCGGAGGCGCCTACATACGGATCGGAGATGAACGCCGTCCGCTCTGAAGCAGCCTGTCCGGAGGCGCTCGACGTCAGCTTCGTGCCGGCTCCGATGCCCACATTCGTCGGGCTGATGGCTTGGATCGTCCGGTTGGCGTCGGCAAAAAACACGGAGTTGAAGTAGCGCTGATTGGTTTGGAACCAAGTATCCAGCTCATTTTGATTGATCTTGTTCCGCCAGGATACCGCTGCCAGCGACACCAGGTTGCTGTGCATCAGATCAAGCAGCTCCTCGGTATTGGAAGCAAGCTTCTTGGCATATTGAGCGTTGTTTTGCAGGTAGCTCGAAGAAAGGGAGGCGCTGCTCGCGCGCACAGCCGCATAAACGCCGACGGACGCGGTAAGGAACATCGCACTGATTACCAGAAGGCTGAGTATGTGGCGGAGCTTGATTTTTTTGTAGGATCGCATAACCTTCACTCTAAGCCTCTTTGCTGTCTGATTTAGATGGCGCAAAACCATACGGATAAGCTCTGCAATTATACCACGATCTCGGAAATTACAACTAAGGCAACACGGATGGACATTCCTTGGCGACAGCCTGCACAGGTTCAACGGATTCAGGCGGAGATTTGCGCAAAAGCCATCTTTAGAATGAATGCCTTCCATCAACTCCTATGTTATCGGCAATTTCACATTTATGTTTACATGTAGCTTTCCCCAAGATTGACATAGAGCATTTCCGTTAGGGCTTTTTTTTCGTCCCTCTATTCCAAAGAAAATAAAAGCCGCCCAACTACCCATCAGGTAGTTAGGCGGCCTATTGAACGATAGCTGCATTAATTGCGGATAAGATAGTCAAACGCGCCTAATGCGGCATTTGCTCCCGATCCCATCGAAATGATGATCTGCTTGAACGGACTGTTCGTGCAGTCGCCGGCAGCGTATACACCCGGCAAGCTCGTCGCGCCGTGGTTGTTGACGACAATCTCGCCCATGCGTGTGAGCTCGACGGCATCGCCGAGCCAGTCCGTGTTCGGTACGAGTCCGATCTGGACGAATACGCCCTGCAGCTCAATATGCTTGACTTCGCCTGTTTCGCGTTCGATATACGAAACGCCGTTCAGCTTGTCCGTTCCGGTGAACTCTTTGGTCTGAACGTTCTTCAGCACCGTAACGTTAGGCAGGCTGTACAGGCGGTCCTGCAGCACGGCGTCCGCCTTCAGCTCCGAATTGTATTCGAGAACCGTCACATGGCTGACGATGCCGGCAAGGTCGATCGCCGCTTCGATGCCGGAGTTGCCTCCTCCGATGACCGCTACATGCTTGCCTGCGAAGAGAGGACCGTCGCAGTGAGGGCAGTAGGCTACGCCTTTGTTCTTGAACTCTTCCTCGCCCGGCACGCCGACATTGCGCCAGCGGGCGCCCGTCGACAGGATGACGGTCTTGCTCTTCAGAACGGCGCCGTTTTCGAGCTCAAGCTCGATGTAGTCGCGCTTCTCCAGACGTTTGGCCCGTTGAAGCTTCATCACATCGACCTGGTACTCTTTGACATGTTCTTCAAGGCTTGCGGCGAGCTTCGGACCTTCGGTATATTTCACGCTGATGAAGTTCTCGATGCCTACCGTGTCCATCACTTGGCCGCCGAAGCGCTCCGCGACAATGCCGGTACGGATGCCCTTGCGCGCCGCATAGATGGCGGCGCTGGCGCCGGCAGGACCGCCGCCGACGACAAGCACGTCGAACGGCTCCTTGTTGTCGAATTCAGAGGCGTCCGGAGCTTCGACAACCTTGGAGAGGACCTCCTCGATCGTCATCCGGCCGCTTCCGAAAAATTCTCCATTCAAGAATACGGAAGGAACAGCCATGACATCTCTGCTTTCCGCTTCTTCCTTGAAGGCGGAGCCGTCGATCATCGTATGCGAAATGCCCGGATTAAGGATGCTCATCAGGTTCAGCGCCTGAACGACGTCAGGGCAATTGTGGCAGCTGAGGCTGATGAACGACTCGAATCGGTAGTCGCCTTTGATGCCTTTGATTTGGTCGATCACGCTTTGATCGACTTTCGGGGCTCGTCCGCTCACTTGCAGCAAAGCCAATACGAAGGAGGTGAATTCGTGGCCCAAAGGAATGCCGGCAAACGTAACGCCGGTTTCCTCGCCGATGCGGTTGACGCTGAAGCTCGGCGTTCTGGGCAATTCGGCTTTTTCCACCGTAATTCTGGACGTCATGCCGACGATTTCATCCATAAGCTCCAGCATCTCTTTTGAGACGGGATCGGATGCCGCGCTGACCTTGATCAGCACATCGCCTTCCATAAGCTGAAGGTATTGGTTCAATTGTGACTTGATATCTTCGGATAATACCATTGGAACAGCTCCTTAGATTTTGCCGACCAGATCAAGGCTAGGCTTGAGCGTCGCGCCGCCTTCTTGCCATTTTGCCGGGCATACTTCGCCTGGATTGTTGCGCACATATTGAGCGGCTTTGATCTTGTTGATCAGGGTGCTCGCATCGCGGCCAATGCCGCCGGCGTTGATTTCAACCGTCTGAATGACGCCGTCCGGATCGATGATGAACGTGCCGCGGTCAGCAAGGCCGTCCGCTTCGATCAATACGTCGAAGTTGCGGGAGATCGTATGGGAAG
Source organism: Paenibacillus sp. P22 (assembly GCF_000469945.2). Lineage (NCBI taxonomy): Bacteria > Bacillati > Bacillota > Bacilli > Caryophanales > Paenibacillaceae > Paenibacillus > Paenibacillus sp. P22. The sequence continues at coordinate 135,768 of NZ_CBRA020000003.1, forward strand.
GATCGCCGATCATGATGTACTCGATCTTGCCGATCGTATCGGTCGTATCATGCCATGCTTTATGGGTGAAGTGAGTGTCCGTGGATACCGAGTATACTTCAACGCCAAGCGATTTCAGCGTCTCGTATTGGTCCTGCAGATCGCCGAGCTCAGTCGGGCATACGAACGTGAAGTCGGCAGGGTAGAAGCATACGACGCTCCATTTGCCTTTGAAGTCGGCATCGGAAACCTCGATGAACTTTCCTTTTTGAAAAGCGGATGCATTGAACGGCTTTACTACGGTTCCAATTAGAGACATGAATGGTTCCTCCTGAGGATGATTATTTATTTGTAATAACTCTAAACTAATACTAATTAACCGGAAATGACATGTCAAGTGTTTTGATGACTTTGTTCGACATATTCTTCATTGTCGTGGCTGTCCCTCTATGATTGAATGCAATATGAAGGCTATATTTACGGCAAATCCAAATAATTTCCGGTCAAATCCAACCTGCAGCCGCCTGCCTTCCGGCCCCACCCTACCGTCTTCGATCCTTGCCGACCCCCATTTGCGACGGAACCAACCTTGCCGTCAGGCTTGCTCTATCCGTTTCTTCTAACGGAGGTCAGAATGGCTGGATATGTCGGAATGGCTGGACGCGGCCAGGCTGCTATAAGTCTATCGAGTCGCAGAAGCTCATGGTTACGCCGGAGTAACTATCCCACTTCAAAGTGCCTACTTACAAAAAGTGCGTTAAAATCCTAGAATGAAGGACATGCGGGAGCGGGCAGCCTGATTCGGCTTATCGCCTAAAACCGACATTTCATTCCGAAGGAGTGTTGAAATAGATGGAACTTCAACTTGCACTGGATCTCGTCGATATTCCTGAAGCGATAAAAGTCGTCGCCGAGGTGGCGGACTCGATCGATATTGTCGAAATAGGTACTCCGATCGTCATCAATGAAGGCCTTCATGCCGTCAAAGCGATGAAGGAAGCCTTTCCGCAGCTGCGGGTGCTTGCCGATCTGAAGGTCATGGATGCAGGCGGCTACGAGGTCATGAAGGCTTCCGAGGCGGGAGCGGACATCGTGACGATTCTAGGCGTATCCGACGACGCCACGATTCGAGGCGCTGTCGAGGAAGGCCGCAAGCAAGGCAGGCAGATCATGGTCGACATGATCAACGTAAAGAATCTGGAGGAGCGGGCTCGCGAAGTGGATGCCATGGGCGTCGACTACATCTGCGTGCACGCAGGCTACGACCATCAGGCCGAGGGCAAAAACTCCTTCGAGCAGCTGCGCACGATCAAGAGCGTCGTGAAAAACGCGCGCACGGCCGTAGCCGGCGGAATCAAGCTGGCCACTCTGCCGGAGGTCGTGGCTGCCGGTCCTGACCTGGTCATCGTCGGCGGCGGCATTACGGGCCAGGACGACAAAAAAAGCGGCGGCGGCGCAAATGCGCGAGCTCATCGCTGCCGGAGCCTAAAGCCGCCATGAACACGACGGCTTATGCGAACACTGTCGCCGCCGAGCTGGCCATGTCGGCGGCCGGCATCGACGAAGCCGCTGCGGCGGCCTTCG
>NZ_CBRA020000004.1:0-12582 GCF_000469945.2 Paenibacillus sp. P22
CGGAGGGCGGCCTGCAGGCGGCCTCCGGCCGAAGGGTTGCTCACCCCGGCCGCGCCGATGCACAGGTCGGTAACGGCGGCCAGCGAGCCGCAAGCCGTCTCCAGCCCGCGGCAGATTTCCCGGATCGAGGCTTCGACCCGCTGCTCGTCGTGGCCATTGTAATTGAGCGGTCCCGCAGGGAAGGAATGAATGACCTCGCCCCTCTCGTCCGCCACCGACACGGCCGTCTTGGTGCCGCCTCCGTCCAGTCCCGCCACATAGCTCATGCTGTTTCCCCCAAGCTTCAAGTCTGTGCAATATCTCCAGCGCAGTGAGCGCCCGCCGCTGCAAGGATCCATCTATTTAGGACCAAACAAGGCGAAACTCTCCTGGCTCTGATTTCAGGCTTATTCGTACAAATGATAAGCCTTCTTGCGCTCCGCGAACAGACGGCCCTCGTCTGCGAACCTTTCCAGCAAGGCGTCCGGACTCTCCGTCCGATACCCCTCGTCCCCGCCGAGCAGGTCGATGAACGGCCTGCCGCCCTTGCGGTAAGGAGCGAGGTATTCGAAGGCCGGGAACAGCTCCCTGACTTTGAACAGCAGCCGTACGCCTGTCTCCACCGGACGAAGCGCCCTCACGTCCAGAACATGCACATACACGCCGCCGCACAGGGAGCCCTGGTGCTTGGACATATACGGATTGAAATGCACCGGGCGGAAATGCACCCCGGGGAGCTTCAAGCCGTTCATTTCCTTGGCGAGCACTTCGCCGTCCACGAAGGGAGCCCCGATCGTTTCGAAAGGCGCCGTCGTGCCCCTGCCTTCCGACAGATTCGTCCCCTCGAACAGGCATGTTCCGGGATAGAGCAGCGCGGTATGGAACCTCGGAATGCCCATGGAAGGCGGAATCCACGCGCGTCCCGTCTCCGGGAACAGCATGCCGCGCTTCCAGCCCCGGCATTCCGCCACATGCAGCTCGGCGTTCCAGCCGCGCTCCGCATTGGCCATCGAGGCGACCTCCCCGGCCGTCAGGCCGTAGCGGACGGCCAAAGGATACCCGCCGACGAAGGAGCTGAACTCCTCCCTCAGCACATTGCCCTCGACCGTCACGCCGTCCAGCGGATCGATCCGGTCCAGCACGACAAAGGGAATTCCCGCGGCGGCGCAATCCTCCAGCGCGTACAGCATCGTATAGATGAACGTATAGTAGCGCGTGCCTACATCCTGGATATCATACACGACGATATCGACCTCGCGCAGCATTTCCTCGGTCAGCCTCTTGGAATCTTTGCGATAGAGGCTGTAGACCGGAACCCCCGTCTGAGGGTCGACATAAGCATCCACCAGATCGCCGGCGCCGAGATTCCCGCGCACGCCATGCTCCGGAGAGAAGAGGGCCGCAAGGCCGTACCGCTCATGCAGCAGATCGATCGTGGAGCGGAATTCCGCATCGAGTCCGGTCGGAGCCGTAATCAGGCCGATGCGCTTGCCGCGCAGCAGGCCGTCGTAATCCGAGATTCTGTCGATGCCGTTCTGAATGGCTGTCATCGCTGCCTCCTTCTGCGGCAGATGCCGCTTATCCGCCGCATCCCGCTATCCGGCCGAAGCCGCTCCCCTGGTTCGCGGCTGCCTACAGCTCGGATTGGCGCAGGCGCATCGTCTCCGGCGGAATCATGAACGTCTCCGCGTATTCCTTGCGGGCTTCGAGGCCGCGCACGCGCGCCAGGCTCTTGTAATAGTCCATGTAATTGAACGACTTGCTGCCGGTGACGAACCAATGGGTGGACAAAGCCTCGATCCAGAGGTCGAACGCCGCCTGGTCGAAGTCGACATAGACGTAAGGGACGTAGCCGACCGCGTCCTCCCAGTTCTCCCCGTAATAGAGCTTGCCGGCAAAATGGGCCGGATGCTCCCGCTCCATCGCCTTCAGCCCGGCAAAAAACCGCGCGTCGTTGACGATCCGGTGTGTCGTGGCATGGTCCTTGTGCATGCTGTTGCAGGGATGGGTGATGATGATGTTCGGCTTCACCTCGCGGATGACGTCGCACACCCGCAGGCGGATCGCCTCGTCGTCGGGAATTTCACCGTCGGGAATCTCGAACACCCTCGCTTCGCCGCCGAGCATGCCGGCAAACGTATGGGCTTCGCGGACTTTCTGCTCGCGGTACTCGTTTACGTCCTGCCCGTCCGGCACGCCGCGCTCTCCGGCAGTCAACGCGAGGGTCGCGATGCGGTCGCCCTTCAGGAAATGGCTGGCGAGCACGCCGCCCGCCACCAGCTCGACGTCGCCTACATGCGCGCCGATTCCAAGAATCGTCAATGGTTTTCTCTCGCTCATGCTCAGAGCTCCTTTCTCATGACGGCGAATTCCTTCACCGTCCGGAAACCGGCTTTTTCGTAGATGCGCAAAGCGGGATTGCCGCTTCCGGTGTACAAGGACATGTACTCCGCGCCGGCGGAGCGGAACGCTTCGCAGAGGCGGAAGAACAGGATCGTGCCGAGTCCATGTCCTTCATGGCTGGGCTCGACCCCCGATGCCGGCGAAGTAGCCGCGCCCGGAGTCCTCGCGGATGACCGGCCCGGCAAAGCCTGCCGCCCGCCCTTCGCGGGCGGCGAGCAGCACCGGCACGCCCGAAGCGGCGGCGGAAGCGATCTCCTGCTTCCACAGCGGGTTGCCGAGCGCCTCCAGCATCTCTGCCAGTCCGGAATGCCGCGCGGCGTCGAGCCGCTCCACCCGGTAGCCGGCAGATGCGGCCCGCTCTTCCTTGGCCCGGATTTCATCGGGCACGGAGAAATCCGCCAAAGGCAAATACATGGCCTTCTGAAGGGCCCGTTCGGCATAACCGCGCTCCAGGAGCAGGCGGTGAAGGGAGCTTCCCGCCGGAACGCCGGGAGCGTTGTTGTGCTCATGTCCCGGCGTATCCGGGATGTACCAGGGCAGCCTCATCGGATTGAAGAAGAGGACCTCCGCCTGTTTCCTGCCCAGCTCGCGGAACCGGCGCTCCAGCTCATCCAGCAGCCGGCTCCGGGCGGCATCCGCCTCCGGGCCGCTGCGGACGACGACGCAGGTGATATAACCGGCGACGTCGCCGAGCGGCAGATCATCGCCCGCGCAGCCGACGGCAAAGCCTTCGACCCGGCCTTCCTCCAGCAGGACGAAAGCCGTCCCCGCATCGAAGCTCGGATGCCCGGTCATGGAGGAGCGGAACCGCTCCCCGCTCATTTCCTTGTAGCCGTCGCGCACGGCTTCCCCGTTCCAGAGCGCGACCGCTTCCTCTTCATAGGTGTTGTCCCAAGCGACGATCATGATGCTTTCCGCCTCCTTTGCCGGCCTCCCGGCCGGCATCGCTTCAGCCCGGCGGGTTTCCTCCCGCCCGCCGGCTCGTTAACCTTTGACGGCCCCGACGGTGACGCCTTCCAGGAAGTAGCGCTGCAGGCTGAAGAACAGGATGAACATCGGCAGCGCCGAGACGGTCGCGCCCGCCATCATCGGGGCGAAGTACGTCGTATTGGCAAAGCGGAAGTTCTTGAGTCCGACCTGGATCGTCTGCATGTCCATCGTGTTGGTCACGAGGAACGGCCAGAAGAACGTATTCCACGATTCCATGAACGTAAGGATGGCCATGACGGCCATGACGGTTTTGGACAGCGGCATGACGATGCGGGTGAAGATCTGCCACTGGCTGCAGCCCTCCACCTTGGCGCTCTCCAGAATTTCCTTCGGTATGGAGCCCATGAACTGCTTGGCCAGGAAGATGTTGTAGACGGTGACCAGGCTCGGCGCGATCAGCGCCGTATACGAGTTGGAGATGTTGAAGACGTTGACGATGAGGATGTACAGCGGAACCTGCGTCACCTGGTACGGAATCATCATAGCGACGAGCAGGACTCCGAACAGCGCCTTGCTGCCCCGGAACCGGATCTTGGCGAAGGCGTAGCCCGCCATCGTGGCGAACACGACGTTGGACGCCATCGTCACGGTCGCGACGAGCAGGGAGTTGCCCAGCCAACGGTACGAATACTCGCTGTAATCGAAGAAGAACTTGTAGGAATCGAGCGTAATCTTCTCCGGCCACAAGGAATAGCTGACCGCACCCGCCTCCACCGGATCTCCAAAGGAGGAGATGAACATGAAGTAGATCGGGAACAGCGTCGCCAGCGCGAACAGCAGAAGGAGGAAGATGATGACGGCATTGCGGACGTTGCGAAGCATCGTGTTGCCTAAGTGAGTGTTGTATAAGCCCATATCCCGGCCTCCTCCTGCTTAATATTCCACGTCTTTGCCCAGGAACTTGAACTGGATAAAGGCCATGACGGCGATGACGAGAGCGAGTACGAGCGACTGCGCCGCGGCATTGCCGAATTCAAAGTATTTGAATGCCGTGTCGAAGATCAGCAGGCCGACCATCGTCGTGGAATGGTCCGGTCCGCCGCCGGTCATCAGGTAAGCGTTCTGGAACACCTGGAACGAGCCGATGACTCCGGTCACGAGCAGAAACAGCGTGGTTGGCTTGAGGCAGGGCAGGACGATATGCCACATCTTCTGCAGGAACGAGGCTCCGTCGATATCGGCCGCTTCATAATAGCTGCTGTCGATGCCGAGCAGGGCGGCGACGTAGATGATGATGCTCGTTCCGTGGCTGGACAGCCAGGACATGAGCACGAGGGAGAACATGGAGGTCGCGCTTGCGCCGAGCCAGTTCTGGTTGCTGATGCCGAACACTCCGACCAGCTGGTTCAGAATGCCCGACTGCAGCGGATCGAAAATCCACAGCCATACGACGGACAGGGCGACGCCGGAGGCGACCGCCGGAAGATAGTAGATCGCTTTGAAGCTCGTCTGCATCCATTTTTTGAGCGGCATGATGAGAATCGCCACGCCGAAGCTGAGCATCAGCGCGACCGGGACGGTCAGCACCGTGTAGAGCACGGTATTGCCCATCGACTTCCAGAACAGGCTGCTCTGGAAGACGGAGACATAATTGTCGAGGCCGACATACGACGAGCCGAGCGGCTTGTAGTCCTGGAAGCTGATGATGAAGGCGCTGACGACAGGGTAGGCCGTGAACATGGCGTAGACGACCAGAGCAACGGCGATGAAGGCGTAGGCCCAGGCTCCGTCCCCTTTGTTCAAGCGGTACTTGGTCTTGATGGTTGAAGCTTCTCTTGCCATGATGCAGGACTCCTTTCCGCTTCCGCTGGTGGGCTTCCAAGCAGATCGACTTGGCCGCCTTGACCGGCGGGCGTTCGCTTGCCTGGAGTAGAGGGATAAAGCTTGTGCTTGTCCTTGTTTCCGATCCGATAAAAGAGATCGGATAGCCGCTTGTGGCGGCTATCCGAGCTGGAGGCTAATCCTGTACGACTCCGTCCGCGCCGAACGTATCGATGGCGGCCTTTTTCACGTCCTCGTACATTTTTTCCGGTGTCGTTTCGCCCGCGAGCAGCGCCTGCAGCTTCGGCACGATGACTTCCGTCTCCAGCTTGATCGCCTTGGCGCCCAGCTCGGCCGGGATGTCCGGACGGGCGGGAGCGGCCGTCGACAGCAGATGCTCTACCGCCGCCTTGTTTTCCGGGCTTTGCTTGCTCTCCATGCCTTCGGCCGCTTTGCGCGAGCTCTTCGTGATCGGAGCGGAGAACAGCTCGCCGTTGGTCGTTGCCGCAACCTGGCCGCTGGCGAGGAAGTAGGCTGCCTTGGCGACGTTCGCTTTATGCTCGGCCGTCGGCTCTTTCTTGCCGCGGAACGTAACGTAGCCGTCGACGATGGAGTTGGCTACGGCCGGCTGTCCTGCGAAGGATGGCACCGGAAGCACGACGTAATCGGTCTTGATGCTGTCCTTGACGGCGCTGCCGTCGTTCTTGTCGATCTTCTCGTTGTTCAGGCGCGACGAGTTCTCGAAGACGGCCATGCCTTTGCCCGTAATCATCGTCTGGCCGGTCAGGAACATGTTCCAGCGCTTGCCCGCGTCGATGGAGCTGAGCTCCTTGGGCATCGAGCCGTCGTCGATCATCTGGCGGATGTTCGTCAGCAGCGTCAGATAGTTCTTGCTGGTATAGGCATATTTGAGATCCTTGTCGAAGGCGGCAGGCATGCCGGCGTTCTTGACGAGAATGCCGAGATAGTCCTTGGAAGTAACGCCCGCGGTGGCAAATACGAAGCCGTAGCGCTTCGTCGTATTGCCTTCCTTCACGACGCCCTTCTTGATCGCCTCGCGGAACTCGTCGAACGTCCAGCCGTTCTGCTGCACCTTCTTCCAATCAATGCCGGCTTCCTCGAGGAACGGCTTGTTGCCGCCGATCGCGTGGACTTCCATGTAAGCCGGGAAGCCGTACAGGCCGTCGCCGTTGTACATATATTTCAGGGGACCTTCGTCGAAGTCGGCGATCATCTCCGGCGTCGCGGCGTCCTTGATGTCCATCACCATGCCCAATGGAACGTATTTGGAGATGCCTTCCGAGCCCATGAAGGCGATATCCGGCGGGCTGCCGGCGTTCACCTGCGTATCCAGCTTCTGGGTCATGTCTTCCCAGCTGGCCGGCTCGATTTTCAGGGTCAGGTTCGGGTATTGCTTGGTGAATTCGGCTTCCATCTGGTTGAAGTTGGCCTGGAAGTTGGCGGATACCGGAGGCAGAAGGGCAGTAATCGTGTCTTTCTTGGCGCCGGCGCCTTCCGAGCCGGTGTTGCCGGCTGCGGCATTGCCGCCGTCATTGTTGCTTCCGCAGGCGGATACGACGCCGGCAGAGACGACGAGCGCGAGTGCGGTTGCGGCAAATCTTGATCTTTTTTTCATTTCAAGATCCTCCCTTTTATTGGTGAGCCAATTCTATAGGTTCGCATCCGGCCCTGAGCGGTTTAGTTGGCCTGTGCGCAGATACGTATCGCTGCCTTGAGGTTGCCGGAGCTGGCGTCCAGCGCCGCCCTCGCCTCGTCCGGCTCCAGGCCGGTCTTGATCATCATGATCGCAAGCTTGCTGTCCTTGGAAGCCCTTTCAAGAGCGCGTGCCGCAGTCGCCTCATCCGCCCCTGAAGCGTTCTGGATGATGCGCAGGGACCGGTCGTACAGCTTCTTATTGCTCGCCTTCAGATCGACCATCAGGTTGTTGTACGTCTTGCCCAGCTTCACCATCGTGCAGGTGCTGAGCATGTTGAGGACCAGCTTCTGCGCCGTTCCCGCCTTCAGCCTCGTAGAGCCGGAGATGACTTCGGAGCCGACGACCGGCGCGATGCAGATGTCGCACACTTCGCTGAGCCGCGTCCGCTTGTTGTTGACGATCCCGATGGCGGCCGCTCCGATTTCGCTGGCCCGGCGAAGCGCTTCAATGACATAGGCGGCGCTGCCGCTGGCGGAAATGCCCACGACGACATCCTTGTCGGTGACGCCGATCCGGTCGATCGCCGCGCGGCCTTCGTCCCCGTCGTCCTCGCAGCCTTCAACCGCCGTCCGCAGCGCCTGGTCCCCTCCGGCAATATACCCTTGGATAAGGAGCGGATCAACGCCGAAGGTCGGCGGACATTCAGAGGCGTCAAGCACTCCAAGCCTTCCCGAGGTTCCGGCTCCGATGTAGAACATGCGGCCCCCGTTCGACAACGATTCGTAAATGACGTCCACGGCTTCGGATATCAGCGGAATCTCGGCCGCTACGGCCGCCGGCACTTTGGCATCTTCCCGGTTCATCAGCTGCAGCATCTGCTCGGTCGAGCAATCGTCGATGGACAGCGTATCGGGATTGATTCCCTCCGTCGTCAAGCTGGCAAGGTATTCATTCATCTTGATTCCCCTAACGTGATCTGGATCGCGGCGCCAAGGCGCCTGCGGATCGATTCGTTGATTGCGTCTTGCATCTCTAATATTAAGCATTCGCAAACGGGGTGGTCAATACATTTTGAAATAAATTTTTAAAATAAAACATTATGTTGATATTTTATATCAGATCTTGTCCAAAAAGATGAATTTCATGGGAGTTAAGTTAACATAAAATTCGGTTTTCCGCATCCCGCAAAAAAAGGGCATCCGGGGCTTCAAGCCCCGAATGCCCCTTTTTGGGAAGGTTTGAATACATGATTCCCGCTATCTCCTGCGTTTGCTGGCGATGATGTTATGGCTGCGGGAGAGATAATGCTTCACCTGCTGGTAGTCCGCGCTCGCCACCCCGGCGAAAAGCATGTCGATGACGGTCAGCATGGCGATCCGGGAGCCCATCGCTCCGCTGCGGATGGTGATCTCCGGGGTGGAGATGCTGAGCAGCAGATCGGCTTTCTCGGACAGCTCGCTCTTGCCGTACTTGGTAATGGCGATCGTCAGGGCGCCGCTCTTGCAGGCGATGTCGAGAGAGTCCAGAATCTCCTCGGTACCGCCCGAGTTCGAGACGAAGATCGCCACGTCGCCCTCGCGAAGCAGCGTCGCGGCCGTCAGCTGGCTGTGGCCGTCCAGATAGGCGTGGCAGTTCTTGTTGATGCGCGTGAACTTCTGCTCCGCATCCTCGCACACGAGTCCCGATGCGCCGATGCCGAACAGGAAGATGCGGCTGCAGGTGCGGAGCTCCTGGACCGCGCGCGCCACGGCATCCCGGTCGAGCAGGCTGAGCGTGTCCTCGATGGACATCATGTTGTTGCGGCCGATATTGGAGATGATCGTCTGCAGGTCGTCTCCCGGCTGGATGTCGGTATACTGCTCCTCGCCGGTCTCTTCCTTGTAGCCGAGCGCGGCCGATATGCTCACGATGAAGCTTCGGTAGCCGCTGAACCCCATTGTCTTGCAAAAGCGCAGGACGGACGCGTCGCTGGTCCGGCTTCCCTGCGCAAGGTTCTTGATGGACAGATGCGGAATCTCGTCCTTGTTCTCCAAAATATACTCTGCTACCATGCGCTCGACAGGAGTCAGGCTGTCTTTCCGCTCACGGATTTTGATGAGAACGCTGTCGTTGATTGCCATAGGCCGCCTCCTGCCGTTTCCGGTTGAAATAAAGATTTATGAAGTGCGCAGCATTCTTTTTATTTTCTACTTGAAGCGGCCGTCCGCCGTCGCCGCTCGAAAGGACGATGCGATCGGCTCGGCTGCCGCCGCTTGGCTGGCGATGAAATCTGCTTGTTCAGCGCCATTATCGTATACGCTCCCGGCGCGAAAAACAAGGGTTGTCCAAGCAAAACGGCTGGAATCTCACTTCGGGCCGCTGAAGGCTCGCGCGGAATAGAGAAGTCTCGATCCAGGATGACGATAAAGAGGAATCCGGCTGTCTCCATCCTGATACTAAAATTTTATTTTAATTATTTATATATCATTCGAATAAAAATTTCAATTTTTCATTCCCGTACCGGAAAACCTGTGCTAGAATAGCCCACATAACGGAAAGACCCCAGCAAAACGGCTTCGCCGGCTTGGCGGCGGAGATCGACAGCCGCTCGCGCGGACAGACGGCAAGCCGCATTTCTCAGCGTCCGGTTGGACCAGCAAAGGCTAAAGGAGATGGAATACGGGATGAAAATCGCCATTATCGGAGCCGGCAGCACGTACACGCCCGAACTGATCGAAGGCATCATCAAGCGCAAGGAAGGACTGCCGCTCAGCGAGCTCGCGCTGATGGACATCGACGAGCGGAAGCTCGGCATCGTCGGGGGACTCAGCGGCCGCATGATCGAAGCGGCCGGCATGGATTGCCGCGTCGTGCTTACTCCGGATCTGGACGAAGCGCTGCGCGGAGCGGACTTCGTGCTCGGCCAGATCCGCGTCGGCAAGCTGCCTGCCCGCGTGCTGGATGAGCGCATACCGCTGAAGCACGGCATGATCGGCCAGGAAACGTGCGGCATCGGCGGCTTCTTCAAGGCGATGCGCACGATTCCGGTCATGCTCGACATCGCCAGGCGCATGGAGCAGCTGTGCCCGGATGCCTGGCTGATCAACTTCTCCAACCCGGCCGGCATCCTGACCGAAGCCATCCTCACCCATACGAAGGTGAAGATGCTCGGCCTCTGCAACGTTCCCTACAATATGTTCAAGAGCATCCGCGCTTCGATGGAGCTGCCCGACGCCAGCCTCACCTATGTCGGCCTGAACCATCTGAGCTGGATCACGGCCATCGAGCACGACGGCAAGGACTACCTGCAGGAAGCGCTCGACGTCGGCCTCAACAGCGAGACGATGAAGAACATCCCTTCCAGCGGCTTCAGCAAGGAGCTCGTGCAGCTCGTCGGCGCCATTCCTTCTTCTTACCTGGAATATTACTATTTCAAAAACAAAAAGCTGAAGATACTCATGGAAAGCCGGCAATCGCGCGGAGAACGCTGCATGGAGATCGAGGAGGACCTGCTCGGCATGTATGCCGACGCCAAGCTTCATACGAAGCCGGAGCTGCTGGCATCCCGCGGCGGGGCGAACTACTCCGAGGTGGCCATCAGCCTTGTGGACGCCATCTGGAACGACAAGCAGGAGGTTCATGTCGTCAACCTGCTGAACAACGGCGCTCTCGGCTTCATGGAAGACGGCGACGCGGTGGAAATCTCCGCCGTCATCGGCAAGGACGGAGCAAAGCCGATTCATCTGCCGAATCTGGACAACGGCCATATCCGCGATTATATGCGCATGATCAAGGCCTACGAGCGCGAGACGGTGGCGGCAGCCGTGTCCGGCAGCGAGGAAGCGGCCATGCGCGCCCTCATGATGAACCCGCTCGTCGGCGATTACAACGCGGCCCGCTCCTGCTTCGACGAGCTGAAGGAAGCTCACCGGGAATATCTCCCGCAGTTCGCATAAGGCGCCGGGGAGGATCATGACATGAAGAACGCATGCGTCATCGGCGTTGACGGCGGCAACAGCAAGACCGATTATTATTTGTTCGATCTGGACGGCAGGAAGATCGACTCCATCCGCTCCGGCACCTGCAGCCACGAGCAGTTCAAGGACGGCTACATCAGCGCCAAGCGGGTCATGGGAGAACAGCTCGGCCTGCTCCTCTCGCGCAACGGGCTGCGCGCAGAGGATGCTGCGGCAGCCGCCTTCGGCCTGGCCGGAGCGGATATCGCCTCCCAGAAAGCCAGCCTGAACCGGATCATCGGGGAGCTCGGCTTCGCACGCTTCGCGATGGACAACGACAGCTTCCTCGGGGTGAAGGCCGGCAGCGAATCCGGCAGCGGCATCTGCTCCATCAACGGGTCGGGCGCCTGCACCGGAGGCATCTCGCCTTCCGGCCGGCGGCTGCAAATCGGCGGCGTCGGCAGCGAGCTGTCCGGCGACGAGGCAGGCGGCTATTACTTGGCGCGCCGGGCGCTGCGCATCGTCTACGACGCCTTCTTCCGGCTCGGCCAGCCGACCGCCATGACCGATCCGGTCATGAGGCTGCTCGGCTTGGACGACAAGGAACGGTACATCGAGGCAGTCGTCGAGGCGGCGGCTTCCCGCTCCCTGCCGTATACGGAGCTCGTCACCGTGCTGCTCGAAGCCGCCGCTTCGGGAGACGAAGCGGCGTTCGCGGCGGTCGATCATTCCGCCCGCCAGATGGCCCTGTCCGCTGCAGGCTGCATCCGCGGGCTCGACTTCGGAGAGGAGCCGGTCGACATCGTCATGGCCGGCTCCGTCTGGGTCAAGGCCGCCTCCCCCGTCATGCGGGACCGGTTCAGGCACCATGTCGGCAGCCTGTCCGGGCAAGAGTGCCGCTATGTCCTGCTCGAAGCTCCGCCTGCTGCCGGCGCCGTCCTCTGGGCGCTGGAGCTGGCGCACGGCAAGCCTGCGGAGAAGACGGTCCGGGAGCGGGTTCTGGGCTCCGTGCAGTAGCGGAAATCAACGGTAGACAGCGACACGTCGGCGGATCCTCCGAAAAGTTGCTGGCATCAGTGGCGCCGTGGATCTGAAGAATATGCCGGTACCGTGGCAGATCTGCTTGCCGAATTCGATTCAACACCCTTAGCAGAGACTGAATTTGTTCCTGCCTATAACAAGTAGCTGGCTACAGGGCAGATCGTCGACGGAAAGCTCGTCACACCAGTTGCCGAGATGCTGCAGGCGCTCGGTTATAGCGTCAAATGGGACAACGAAACAAAAATACTGTATCTGTTACAATAAAAAATCCCCCGCCGGCCTGTATGGCTACGGGGGATCTTTTGTGTTATTTGATCTTGGAAAGAGATTTGTCCATTTGCTCTTCGTTCGATTTTACCGAGTCGCTATCTACAGCATCAGCACCTCGGTAAGTATATTTGGTGTTCTGATAGAAATCGAAAGCGAATCTATCAATAGGTGTGGCTTTAGCATCATCATAATGCTTTTCGATAACTACCGATTTAAATATATTGGTTAGCATATATGAATCGTTTTTAATGTCCTTTTAAATAATTTCCGTTCTTGTATTCTTCAACGATAAACGATTCAAACACCTTGAGTTCGTCATCGGCTACCGATTTTGAATAGGTTCTTGCTAGGCTTTCGGTTTTATCAGCTTTTTCGGTAGGACTCAAAGCAGCCCCAGCAATTTCCTTGATTTCAGCTTCCCATTCAACGTCTGCAGCTTTTCCCGTCGTTGTAACAGTTTTTGGAGTTGATGTGGCTTCCGATTTCTCAGATAAAGCGGTCTTACCGTTTTCAACAGTTCCACATCCTGATAAAACTAAACCAATG
>NZ_CBRA020000005.1:0-89833 GCF_000469945.2 Paenibacillus sp. P22
GGCCAGAGCGACCCGCTGCCTCTGGCCGCCGGAGAGGACGGAGGGCCAATCGTTCTCGCGGGAAGCGAGCCCGACTTGGCGAAGGGCGTCCGCGGCCGTATCCCGGTCCGTGCCTGCCGCGAGCCTGACGTTGTCGAGCACGGACTTCCAGGGGAGCAGCCTTGCTTCCTGGAACAGGACGCGGGTATATTCCGGCGTGCCGGAGGCGTGCGCCTCTTCCCAGGCGATCTCTCCCCGCGAAGGCTGCTGAAGCCCCGCGACAAGCCGGAGCAGCGTGCTCTTGCCGCAGCCGCTCCTTCCGACGACCGCTACGAACTCGCCGGATCTCACCGACAGGTTCAGCTCCGACAGGACCGGCCTTCCGTCGAACGACATTCCGAGCCGGCGGAGCTCGAAGCCGATTCCTTTCTTTTCTGCATGGGCCAATCCGGCCGCCTCCTTAACGGGGAACATAGGTCGGGTTCCACTTCAGGAACCGTTTTTCAAGCCGCTTAGCGAGGCTGTCGGACAGCTTGCCGAGCAGGGCGTAGATGACGATGCTGAGCACAATGACGTCCAGCTGGAAAAATTCCCTGGCGTTCATGGCCATGTATCCGATGCCGGCATCCGCGGCGACCGTCTCCGCAACGATGAGGACGAGCCAGGTGATGCCCAGGGCGTATCTCACGCCGACGAGAATGGAGGGCAGCGCGCCCGGCAAGACGATGTGGGCGTACAAGGAGCGCCTGCTCATTCGGTAGACTTTGCCCATCTCGATCAGCCCGGGATCGACCGAGCGGATGCCGTGGAACGTATTGAGATAGACCGGGAAAAAGACGCCGAGCGATACGAGCGCAAGCTTGATCTCCTCGCCGATGCCGAACCAGATGATGAACAAGGGGAGGAGGGCGAACAGCGGGATGTTGCGGATCATCTGGATCGAGGAGTCCGTCGCCTTCTCCGCGGTCTTGGACAATCCGTTCATCAGTCCGAGGGCGAAGCCGATTCCGCCGCCGATGAGGAAGCCGAGCATGGCCCGCATCGCGCTGATGCCGAGATTGTGCAGAAGCACGCCGCTGCGGATCGTATCCGCCAGCGTTTCCGCCACGCGCAGAGGCTGAGGGAGGGTGCGCTCCGCAATCCAGCCCGCTGACGTGGACACCTGCCAGAGGGCAAGGATGAGGACGGGAAGCGTCCAGGGAAGGATGACGTCGCGCCGGCGCGGGGAGGCGGTACGGTTCATGGCTGCCAGGGCTCCTTTACTTGATTTCCGATGCGAACGCATCGCTGAAGAACGAGCTCACATCCACGTTGGCTTTCAAAAGGCCGACAGTCTGCAGCGCATCCGCCACATCCTGATTGGACGCGATCGCTTCCGGCGTGACCGGAAGCACCTTGGACGGACGCTGGGCCTCGCCTTCCTCCAGCGTCTTCAGCGCCGTCTCCGGATCCTGATGGGTGGCGGCGGCCGTAATTTCCGCCCATTTCTCCTTGTTCTGGCGCGTCCATTCCTGATAGCGGTTCAAGCGGTTCAAAAAGTCGGCGATCGCGGCATGCTTGCCCGGATCCGCGATCGCGGCCGGAGTCGCTTCGATCGGGAAATTGCCGGAGAGGATATCCTTCGCGCTGGCGAGAGTCGAAGCTCCGTTCTCATGAGCCGTAATGATGGAGTTCCCGTAGCTTGCCAGCGCGTCGACTTTGCCGCTGAGCAGGGCGCTGAGCCCGTCGGCGGTGGACAGCTCCACCGGCTGGATGTCGCTCCACGACAATCCGGCTTCCTGGAGAATCTTCAGCAGGAAATAATGAGCCGTCGTCGCTTTGACGAACGCGACTTTCTTTCCTTTGAGATCGGCCGGCTGCTTGAGCGGGGAGCCTTTGGGGACGACGACCTCCTGGTTCAGCGTATTGGAATTGCTGAGGGCGATGATCTTGAAGTTGCCGCCCCCGGCTGATTGGGAAGCGAAGATCGGCGGGATCTCGCTCGTCTGGGCGACATCGAGATGATCGGCCGCGATCGCTTCCAGCTGCAGGTTGCCTCCCTGGAACACGCTGAACTCGAGCTTGTACGGAGTGTCGTCGACACCTGCCGCCTTGAAGCCCTGCTCCAGGCTTGCCCAGCCCGTCTGTCCCACCCGCAGGGTGACCTTGCCCAGATCGGCCTGCGAGCCGGTTGAAGAAAGAGCGGCCGTTCCTGGAGAGGAGGTATTGCCGGCGGCAGCCGAGGAGCCGGAGCTGCTGCCCGAAGCAGCGCAGCCTGCCAAGGCTGCCGAGAGCAGGAGAATAGGGAGAAGCTTGATGGTGAGGTTGGACCGGTTGGCCATAAGGAATTCAATCCGCCTTTCGCGAAGAAGGAATGGGTGCCGCGCCGGTTACGAGCCGGTCATGAGATTGGCTGCGGCCGTTCTGCCGATGGCGTCCGCTCCGGCTATCGCCTGGGCGATACGGGCGGGCGAGGCGTCGAAAGCGAGCGCTGCCTTGGCTTCTTCCGGCAGCTGGATGCCGGAGGCGATGTCTTGATGCGCCTTGAGCCGGGAAGGCTTGAAGCCGAGATCCTCCAGCGTGACGGGAAGCCCGATCCGGCGGAACAGCGAGGCAAGCGACACCGCTTCGTCGGCTTTGCCCTCGAGAACGAGCTGCGACAGCAGGCCGAAGCCGACCTTTTCTCCATGCAGCGTGCCTTGCGTCTCGGGAAACCATGTCAGCCGGTCATGAATGGCATGCGCGATAGCCGCCCTGCGCCGGCCGCTGTGGATGCTTCCTGCCAGTCCCGCCAGCACGATGACGGCATCTATCGTTTGGCTGAAGGCTTCGTCGACCGGAGGAGACAGGACATCGGCTGCTTCATATACCTGAGCCGAGTGGGAGGTCAGCAGATCGAGGGCAAGGCGGGCAGCGTGAAGGCTCAGTTGAAGATCCAGGCCGGGCTGCTTGCCAGCCGGAGCATTCACGCCGTGCTCATGCCATTTCACGATCGTGTCGGCGATGCCGGATGCGAGATAACGGCGCGGGGCATGGGCGAGAACGCGGGCATCGGCCAGCACCAGCTCGGGAGAACGCGAGAGAGGCAGGTAGCCGGCGGCGCGTCCGGCATCGTCATAGAGCACGGTTAGAGCAGACCAGGCCGCGCATGTTGCGGCAACGGTCGGGATTGCCACGACCGGGAGGCCGAGCTTGTCTCCGACGGCCTTTGTCAGGTCAAGGACGGAGCCGCCGCCGATCCCGATCAGAAAGGAAGGATTGAGGCGCTCGGCCTCTAGAGAGCAGCGGTCGATCTTCTCCTGGGTGCAGTACCCTTTGAACGACAGCCTGGAGAAAGGGATATGGGCTTCGCCGAGGCGGGAGGCGAGCTGCGCGGATACGAGATCCCATGCGGTATTTCCGCTTATAATGACCGCAATTCGTCCCTCCCAGTCTTCCAGCAGCCCCTTCTGCTCCAGAAGGGCCGGTTCGTTTCGATACAATAAGGGAGCTTTGATAGCGATCATAGGCTAACCTCCGATTCTTTCTGCAAGGAATGTTTTGCTGCGGGTAACCGCAAAAAGAGGCTGAAGCGGCAGCGGTGCGTTGCTGCGAGCTTCAGCCTCCGGCGGTCCGGTCGGCTGGGGTATAAATCACAGTAAATAAGGTGGAATAGTGTTGATTAGAAGTATAGGAGCGGCAGGGCGCTGCTGTCAATTCATCCGGCGATAGAAAAGTCCGATTGAAAGCCAATAAAATTCAATCTAAAAATAGATGGGAAAGTATTGACATCAAATTGTTGCTCGTGTTATATTATTTCTTGTGATTCGCGGTCATGGCGGAATTGGCAGACGCGCTAGATTCAGGTACTTGTGCGAAAGCTGGTTGAGATTCCCCAAAACCCTTGTGGTTATGCGGTTTTACTGAAGTATTGGTTCCAAGTTCTCTCCTGTAGTTCTCTCCGTTTTCCGAGAGGCACATGAGGGTAAAAATGTGCGGTCATGGCGGAATTGGCAGACGCGCTGGCTTCAGGTGCCAGTGGTAGCAATACCGTGGAGGTTCGAGTCCTCTTGACCGCACCACCCTAACAATTAACGAGCTCTTGAATTTGTCCTTGTGACGATTCAGGAGCTTTTTGCATGATTGGGATTTGTAAAGTGTTGCTCATGACCTGTGCCGACGAAATCTTTGAACTGTAGTCAAGATGAGCATAAATGTTAGCCGTTGTGGAGTAATGGCTATGCCCAAGCCATTCTTGAATGTCCTTCATATTAACGCCATTTGCCAGCAATAAGCTGGCGCAGCTATGCCGAAGATCGTGAAAGCGAATCCTTCTCAAATTATGCTTCTCTAGCACAATCGGGAAGTGCTGCGTAATATACCCCGGTTTTATCAATTGCCCTAGCTTATCTACATAGATATAGTCTTTGTAGTCATTGGAGTACGAACTTTTGTAGAGCGCCTGATTTCGCTGCTGTTCCTCAAGTAATCGCAAAAGCAATTCCTGAAACGCCGGGACGAGGGGAAGGGTGCGACGACTGGATTTATTTTTGGCCCGGTCCTTTGCGATTGTGATTTGTTTGCCCTCATAGGAAACAGGAATGACGGTGTGCTGGATGGTAAGTGTCTGGTTCTGAAAGTTGATCGCCTGCCATTTGAGCCCTACAATCTCGCCGCGCCGTAAGCCATAGAAAGCGGCCAGTAGGACGGCAAGCTCGACTGGATCGCCTTTTACTGCCTCGAATAACTCCTGAAGCTCTTGATCGTTGTAGAAGCTTCCTACAAAATGGTTCTTTTTTGGGCGCTCAACTTTATCAGCCGGATTGGTTAAAATCATATCCATTTTAAGCGCGTGTTGCAGAGCTTGACGGATATAGGCATGAAAGTGTTGTACGGTACTTGTAGAAAGCTTGAACTCCTTTAACATGTGCTGGTAGAAATCATGCAAGTGTTTGGGTTGTATCTCCAGCAGTCGAAATCCTTTTTCACGAAAGTAAGGGACGATTCGGCCTTTGACCCCAAAGGTGTACGCGGCATGAGTAGTGACTTCGACTCGATGCTTCATCATTTCCAGCCATTCCAACATGAAATCGCTGAAAAGAACACCGGCTGGACTGTCCGCGTCTGGAGTGGCTTTCTTCTCAATCGGCGGCGTTATTTCCTCGACAATCGTTTCAGAAGGAATTTCAAAGCTCTTGCGTGCGTCTTGCAGCATGCTTTCTGCTTTCTTCTTGTTCCCCTTTGTCGGTAACCCTGTTGCAATCCATTTGGTTCTCCGCTTGCCCTCTTCGTCTTTGTAATTCAGAACGATATAATAATTCCCTTTCTTTTCTTGCAGATGGCCTGCTACCATCGTAATCCCTCCCAGGATAGCAGCCCGGCTTCCTACCATCGACACTTTAATGATAACAGGCATAGAAAGATTAGTTCAATGCTGTAAAGCGTCATAGTCGAGTGGAGTGCCGGGGGTCATGATTTCCCGTAAATAATGGATGATGCTCAGCTTCGGGATTCTGTAGAAGCGCCCGATGCGAAAGTGGGCGATGCGCCCTGATTGGAGTAATTTGCGGCCTGTCTTGGTACTAATGCCGCCTAACATGGTACACATTTGCTCGACATTTACGACATCAGGCATGGTCTGAAAAAGAAGTTGGTAAGGATCAGGTTCAAGAACTGGTTGATTTTGATTGTGTGGCATGGGCGAACTCCTTATTCAACATAATTCGATTGAGATGAGGTTCTGAAATATCCCTCTACTATCCGTTTCATTTTTTGGGGGAAATCGGACACTTCCGAGAAAAAATTTACTTTATTCGCTGAAAACAGAATGGGCGTGAGTATGGAGTTCATGTCTGTTGTGAAATTCTGGGGAATGTGCGGTGGTCAATAGAGGAAATGAAAACCTTTGTAAACCTGTGTTTGAAGGAGGACTCGCACCTGCGCGAATGCTATGAAATGATCAATGTCCTAAAACACTAGAACATATCTTATATTAAAGAGTTTTTCAAACATACGGAAAGGATGCAGTTACACACAATAATTTGCGGCAGCACCAAGCTCTATGAAGAGTTTGATGCTGCCGCTTTTATTTTCATAAATATTTTTTGAGAGAAGGGTCCGGTTTGGCTTCAAAAATGAAACGGATGGTAGAGGGGATACATCCCTCCACCGTTCTTTGACAATAACATAACCACTCATCCGGTACGTTCCCCGCATACCCGAAAGGGAAAGCCATTTTGCAGGTGCGCCACGACCATCCTTTATTTGGGGTGCGAGCGATCTTTACCTATGCAAAAATAAATGATGGTATCATTTTGGCGATAATCTATGCGGCGGGATAATGATACTTCCGTCTAGCCATAGTTATCGCAATGGGGGCGGCTTGCAGTGATCCTGGAAGGGGCGACAGCCTATGAGGACGGTTAACCGCCGTTCGCTGGATGAGTTTATTATCATTGAAAGTAACATATCTGTTATGTGTGATTTTAATTGATCGACGTGTTGAATAGGTTATTTTACGATGAAGGCTTTCCCGGATAAGCGTCAAAATATGATACAATATTATACATATCGTCCGTCCATATAACATGTTAAGGAGTCGTGTCGTTGAACAACTGGCTACCATTTATTATTGTCGTGTTAATTATTGTTATTGGTTTCGTCAAAACAGTTGCTACTCTTCGAACCACAGTAAAAAACGAAAACTTCGCTATCGAGTTTATGAATAATTATAGAGATTTTTGTTCGCCGTTGTTTCAAAACACATTCAACGGCGACAAATACCAATGGCTAAAAATGAAATCAACAAAGATGCAAACGTTAATGGGGTCATTCGGTATAGCATCGGTGTATAAACCACCCGGCGCGAATCATTATTTTAGGAACTATGAAATTATCGTAAACGGAATAAGTGGCATTAGAGAAAACTATTCAGAGATGGTTAATAGTTATAGTTTGGATTTGGAACGTCGAATATTGCAGGAAGTTATCAGTACGATAGACGATGTGTTGCTTACGTTTATAGGCGCCGCAGAAGGCTGGGTGAATGAAGCACAAAAGGAAGTGAAGAACCCGTTAATATGGCTTCGTGAAGGGGTCCGCTTTGTTGTTACAAGTCCAATATCTTTGATGTATTGGTCAGGATTAGTACGATATAGGATGTACAACACACTTTCAAATAACTATCCAGTCAAGCTGCTTTCCTTTCTTATTGGTGTGATAGGTCTAGTCAGTTCAATTGTTACGATTGTAACTGGATATACGCCATTTAGATCGATGATCGGTTTTTAATAGGGGTGAATCGTTAAAATGTCATTGTATTCGCGAGATTATACGAAACTTACCGAAGAAGAAAGAATTACATGGGAAGCGATGAAACAAGATGAAAAAATAGGCACAGGAAGATGGCGGAAAAGAAGTCGTTATAGAGAATATCCGAAGGCAGCGCGGCATTTCATGAGCTTATTTCCAAACAATTTTTTGGATGTCGAAGAACTGAGAGAAGAAGATAGATTGAACCATCTAACGGAAAAGTTCCTTGTTGAACTAGACAAGCCGGATGCCACCGAAGCTTCGATCATGAGGTTTATAAAACAGAACCAAGCGTATTTTATAATTGGTTCCATTCTCAAAGACCACAACTTCGGGCATCATGAAGCCTACGTTATACCGGAATTTTGGTTCGGCAATACATACCGCGTTGATTATCTGATAATTGGGAAGAGATCAGGCGGCTACGAATTTATTCTCGTTGAATTGGAACACCCCAAAAAAGACATTACCATTAAAGACGGCGAATTAGGTGCGGCGTTTCGTAAGGGGATTAAGCAAATTAACGAATGGAAACGATACCTTGAACCTAATTTTCCCACGCTTGAAGAATCGTTTAACAAATACAAACATCCGAACATGGAACTACCCCGCGAATTTCTTAAACTAGATAAAACGCGGATTCATTACACAGTTGTAGCGGGACGCCGCGAAGATTTTGATGAAAATACTTACTGGATTCAACGCAATATGAAGGATAACGATAAAATTAGTCTTCTTCACTTCGATAATTTATACGATAATGTTACCGAGATCATTGGACGATCAACGTATTAAGAAATATCCTTGTGGTCAAGTGACTTGGATTTGGGCGTGGGATGGGTAGATATGTTGAACGAAAGAGAATAGTTTCGCGATTTGTTTTTGATGCCAGATTGCTATATTCGATGAATGTCCAAGAGAATGCCTTCCACTTTCGGGGGCGTTCTCTTTTTATATAGATACTTTTCAAAAAAGCCGATTGTCTGAACTATTGAATGTTCAGTGCAGTCGGCTTTTTTGCGTGAAAGGAGAGTTGTTGGATGAGCAAAGTAATCGCTCTCGCCAATCAGAAAGGTGGCGTCGGCAAAACGACAACGGCGGTCAATCTCGGTATTGGCTTAGCGGCTGAAGGTAAGAAAGTTTTGCTGCTGGACGCGGATGCGCAGGGCAACCTGACGGATTCGTTAGGCTTCCATGAACCGGATAGTCTGTCCATTTCACTCGCCACAATGCTAGTGAAGGGCATGACGGAGGAGCCGTATGAACCGAGGGAAGGTATTTTGCACCATCACGAAGGTATCGACCTGATGCCGGGAAACATCGAATTATCGGCGGTCGAAGTGGCGCTCGTCAATACGATGAGCAGGGAAACGATTATGCGTTCGTACATCGATTCCGTAAAAGCAGATTACGATTATATCCTGATCGACTGTATGCCGAGCTTGGGCATGATGACGATCAACGCATTGGCAGCGGCGGATAGCGTCATCATCCCGGTACAGGCACACTATCTGCCCGCCAAAGGCATGACGCAGCTTTTGCAGACGGTTGCCCGCGTTCGGCGTCAAATTAATCCGAAGCTGGCTGTGGACGGTGTGCTGCTCACGATGGTAGACAGCCGAACCAATTTCGCCAAAGACATTTCTTTAGTTTTGCGTCGGGATTATGGGGATAAGCTGCGTGTATTCAATACAGAAATCCCCCTGTCCATCCGCGCGGCGGAAACAAGCGCCAAGGGTAAAAGCATTTACGCCCACGATCCGAACGGACAGGTTGCTAAAGCCTACGCTGCACTTACGAAGGAGGTGCAGGATATTGGCAGCGAAAGAAGATCGGCTCGCCAGCATAAAGCTGACCAAAGTCGATGATTTATTCTCGACAGAGGAAAGCCGCAACGATTCGCAACGGGAAAAGGTGATGGATATTCCATTGGCTGAAATTAGTGAATTTCCCGGTCA
Source organism: Paenibacillus sp. P22 (assembly GCF_000469945.2). Taxonomy (NCBI): domain Bacteria; kingdom Bacillati; phylum Bacillota; class Bacilli; order Caryophanales; family Paenibacillaceae; genus Paenibacillus; species Paenibacillus sp. P22. The sequence goes on from NZ_CBRA020000005.1 coordinate 9,207, forward strand.
TCCCTTTAAGGTAAGGGCGGATGAAGCGATGTTAGAAATGGCGGATAGTATCAAGCAGTATGGTGTCCTTGTTCCCGGCTTAGTTCGGCCAAAGGTAGGCGGTGGATACGAGATGGTATCCGGCCATCGTCGAAAGAAGGCAAGTGAATTGGCTGGTATGGAGACAATTCCATGTCTCGTTCGCGAGTTGGATGACGATCAGGCGACTATCATCATGGTGGATAGCAACCTGCAACGGGAGTATATTTCTCCGAGTGAAAAAGCTTTTGCCTACAAAATGAAATTGGAAGCAATGAACAGACAAGGACAACGAACAGATTTAACTCGTTCCCAAGTTGGGAACAAGTCTGCTGCAAAGAAATCAAGCGAGATATTAGCAGAACAGATGGGCGAAAGCAAAAACCAAATATTTAGATACGTTCGCCTAACCGAACTCACTCCTCACATTCTCGAAATGGTAGACGACAAACGGATTGCCTTTAATCCTGCCGTTGAGTTATCTTACTTGGCCGAGAAAGAACAGCAAGCCCTATTCGATACCATGCAGGCAGAGGACTGCACGCCTTCACTTGCACAGGCTCAGCGTATGAAAAAGATGAGTCAAGAAGGCAGGCTGAATACAGATGTCATTTACACCATACTAACGGAGGAAAAGCCGAATCAGAAAGAAAAAATGAGTATTCAGCGAGAACGAATCGACCGCTTTTTCCCACGAGACTTCTCGGAAAAACAAAAGGAAGACCTGATCGTGCAACTGCTGGAAAGCTGGTACAAAAGGCGGCAGAGGGAGCACGAACGGTAATTCCCCCGTTGCCGCCTTGTTCATGCACCCTCTCCCCTGACGGAGAGCTTTTTTTATGCCCATTTTCGGGGAGGAGATCATCCAATGGACTTTACGAAAGGAAAACGGCGTCAGTATGAACGTCTGATGAAAGAAAAGCCGGGTTTTGCGCGTAGTAGGCCATCTGAGGAGGAAGAAGCACAACTGCGCAAGCAGGCTCAGGAAGCCGAAGGCTGGCACAAGAAACGTGACCGCAAAAAGAACCGGGAGGGCTGACGATGGAGCAAGAGAAACGAATGGCCGGTGACTACGAAGTCTATCAAGCGCTACCCATTGGCAGGGTGGAGGTTGTTTTAGGCATCGACATCACGAATACCGAAAAGCCCTATTTGGTTTGCTACTGCTCGCAGAATAATTTGTTTGGTATCGATCAGTATTACGGTGCAGAAGGATATGAGGATTACCTAGTCGCAATGCAGGAATTTACCAAGCTATTGCAATGGGAAATCGAGAAACTCCAGACCGAGCGCGCTACGATCACGGAGCCGATGCCTCCCATTCAACCGGACCAATGCCTGCCCATCAAAAGTGACGATGATCTCGGCGGCAGAATTGTTGTGACCCGTTTGGATTGGTTGCGGCCGGAATTTCGCACGGCAGACCATCAGTTGATTTGGGTAACGGGAGGTTTCGGGGCTTCGGGGGAACTCACGTGGGCGGGCGGTCTATGCGGAAACCCTCTATTCCGGCGATGAATACCGCTATAACCGGGAAGACCTGATGGGGTTCCTGAAGCCGGAGCATACGCCCACATGGGCGGCCGAGAAGCTGGCACAACGACAAGCGGAGCAAGCCCCATCAAAGCCGCGTCCGCGAGGCGAAGCGCGTTAAGAGAAGCGCAAGGTATCTTCTATATAAATGAAAGGAGATCGTGAACGATGTCATGGACGTATCGACACCGCAAGACGCTCATCATGGGAGCCATTGCGATCAGCGTGGCGCTTCTGGTAGCAGCGGCCTTGTATATGCTGATGCAGCACACCGACCAGCAGCAAAAGCAGCAACAGATGAAAGAGGAGTATGAGCGGCAGATTCAGCAATTGAAAAAGGAGGAGCAGCAAAACAGCCGAAATGTCTGGACGACTGCAAAAACGATACCGGCAGGCGTCTCGCTCAAAGCGGATGACCTCAAGGCTGTTCCGATGCCCGTCAGTTTGGTTCCGCCGGGCGTAATCACCGACCGGGAAAGCATCATCGGCAAAAACGCCAAGATCGAGCTTGCATCAGGAATGCCGCTACTTTCCTCTTTATTGTACGAAGGACAGCCCATTCCGAAGGATTTGCGCATACAGGAGTTTCAGGTCATTCAGCTTCCCTCTAATCTCAAGCCTAACCAATATATAGACGTTCGCATCGGCTTTCCAACCGGCGAGGACTTTGTTCTTTTATCTAAAAAGAAGGTACAGGAGCTGTCCGGTACGGTTGTGTGGCTGGAACTGAATGAGATGGACATCCTCCAAACGTCCAGCGCAATTATTGATGCGTACTTGCAGGGAGCGCGGCTGTATGCCCTCCCGTACATCGAGCCGGGCTTACAGGAAGCGGCTGTGGTCAACTATCCGGCCAATCAGAAGGTATTGAACCTGATGGCGGTCGATCCCAATCTGCTCGAAACCGCAAAAATCGAACTTGCCCGCGCGCTGCGTCAAACGCTGGATGGCAATTTGAAGGCGGTCAGCGACTCGGACAAACTTCGCGTCACCAGCGGTAGTGTAACCGTGCAGCAGCAGTTGCAAAACGAACGGATGACGACGCGGCAGGGCAATGCCATGGGCGGAACACAGCCAGTAGGCACACCGCAGTCTGGAGAATCAGCAGTTTCGACGAATGGTCCGCAGCCTAGCGTGAGTGATGCTGCTGGTGCAGCAGCTACTCAATCTCCGAAAAATCAACAGACGCCCCCTCCTGCCGTTTCGCCGTCGCTGCCATCGGGTATGCCTCCTGCAACCGAAGCGCCTCCGGCAAGCGAAGATAAGTGGGAAAACATCTTCAATCAATGAGGAGTGCGGATATGAAAAAAATTGTTTTTATCGGCGTAGCGGACAAGACGCATGCTTTGTTGGTGCTTGGCCGCTTGCTTGTGGCCTTGGGGAATAAAGTGCTGTTGGTGGATTCCACCGTCACGCAGTCGATTCGGGGTTATCTGCCGCACGCCTATGCCAATAGCGCCGTTCAGGATTATGAAGGTATGGATGTGGCCTACGGCTATCTCACTCCCGAACAGCTTGAACGAGGCTTGGCACAGGCAGGGACGACACCGGCATACGACATCATGCTGGTGGACACTGACCATACGGAATTTGTTTTCCACCACAACCTGTCCCAGTTTGATAAGCGGGTGTGGTGCTGGGATGGAAGGCGGTTATCGCTGGAGAAAAACGAGGAGCTGATGCTTCGTCTCGGCTTACAGAACACGGAAGAGCCTATCTCGTTTTTCGAGTTGCTCTCCCCTGACATACCGGGAAAGTTGGCAGCGTGGCGAGCCGAAAAGCGGTTGCGGCATATCCAGTTGGAGGATACGGTGTTTCGCTTCCCTTTTGACGAACGCGATGCAGCCGTCGATTTGAACAATCAACACCACGGCCGCATCGACCTTCGCGGGCTGACCGGGGCGTTTCGCGAGATGCTGCTGACGATGCTGGAGCAGCTTGGCGATTGCGACCGCAAGACAGCGCGACGAGCCTGGGCAATCGCCCGTAAACGGGTGCGGGTGTGGTAGAAAGGAGAACGTTTATGGGAGCTACCGTTGTATTTTGGAGTCCTGTATCAGGTCAGGCCGGGACAACGACTAATCTGCTCGCCGCGGCGACGTGCATGGGTTTGGAATATTCGGCGCGATTGCTGTTGCTTGGGCATTTGCTAAGCAGTTACGCCGCTGTCGAACGAGCCTATTATCGACCTGCCGGAAGAGAGGACATGCATACCCCGGACACGGGAATTGATGCGCTCTTGCGTCTGCTGAAAAACCGCAAGCTGGAGCCTGTCATGCTGCGTGACTATGCCCATCCGTTACTGCGGGATCGCCTGGATATTTTGCCCGGCTCCATCAAGCAAGAGGATATCTTTATCGAAACGGCAAAGGAATGGCTCACACCGCTGCTTGCGGTTGCCCGCCGCGCTTACGATGTAGTGCTGTTGGATGGGGGGAGCGGCAGCGGGTCGGCTTGGGACGAAATGCTGCGGCAGCAGGCCGACGTATGGGTCGTCTGCCTGCCGCAAAACCGTCTCCTTCTAGAGCGATTTTTTCAATCGGCAGAAGCAGCGATGCTGCAAGGCCGAAGAACGCTGCTCGTGTTCGGACAGTACGACCCTTATTCGACGCTCACTTCTAAAAATCTCATGCGTCAATTCCGTATAGGACCGACCGTGTACCCTGTTGCACATAATACAGGCTGGATGGATGCGGCACAGCATGGCGAAGCGAATCCTTTCTGGTTTCGCAACAGAAAGATAGCAAGCGGTCATGAGAACCACCTGTTCGTGCAGCAGGTGCGACGATTGGCGCAGGCTGTGATAGAAAGCGCAGGCGCAAGGCAGCACCTTTTCGAAGGGAAGGAGGGCGACACGCCATGACGGCTTTGCTCAATGCCTTCATCCTGATCGCGCTCTTGTTGCTTTCAATCTTCTTCCTTTATTTGCGCCTGAGCCGACGATTGCCGGAACGGACGGACGACACATCGGTATATACGCTGGAAGCGATGACCACTTTCGTAAAAGCAACGCTACACGAGTTAACCAGCAGCAACCTAGCCGACTTCGGTTTGTCGGAGGAAGAATACCGCCGCCGAAAAAGCAAACGGGCGGAGCTGAAAAAGGCGCTGCGGGGCTGCACCTCCGGTGATCTGCGGGACAAGGAATACGTCAAGGAGATCATTGCCGACCTGCTCGTGCAGCGCTATGAGTTGGACGATGCGAATTTGAACCTCCTGCTGCCATTTCATCAGCCGGAGTCCCTCTCCGCGCAAGACCAGTTTGATATTCTGCTTTACACATATAAAAAGGAAGCCGGGCTTCATGCGCTCGACCGGCTCGTTCAAACCTATGAATGGGATCGGCAAAGACGAAACGAGGAAGGCCAGCTTGAAACGTACCGGATTACGGCGGAGGATATTCGTAGCGTCTTCGCCCGTGAAGCGCCGCGTTTGACGACGGACGATAAGCTCCAACTTGTCGTCCAGCGGATTTATCAGCATTACAAGGGATTCAGCGTCGTGGACGAGTTGCGCGACATGCGTGTGGACGGCGTATCCGGGGGCGTATCCGGTCTGCCGCCGCTCATGTGGGAGGGCGAATGGTCGCTGGAGGAGGACGCACAGCTTCAGTCGCTGCCCCGTTCGCATGACAGCATATGGCTGTTTTACAAGGGGAAGTCCATCCACCTGAGCTTCTTGTCCTTCGGCTCCGAGCAGGAACTGCGACGCGTTTGCCAGATCATCTACAAGCACAATTTTCCCGGCCAGTTGTCCGAGGCGAACGGATTTAAGGTCAATGAAATGGCAGACGGCTCCCGCGTCGTCGTGCTACGCCCCCGATTCAGTGAATCGTGGGCTTTTTTTGTGCGCAAATTCGACGTGCAAAGCGCGACACTAGAGCAGTTGATTCAGGACGAAGGCGCGGAATTGCCGATTGGCCTCATTCGTTACTTGGTATCGGGTGCGCGGATCACCGCGATTACCGGCGCGCAGGGCAGCGGCAAAACAACGCTGCTTATGGCGATGGTTCGTCATATTCCAGAAGTGCTGCCGATCCGGGTACAGGAAATGAGCTTTGAGCTTCAATTGCGCAAAATTTATCCAGAACGCAACATCGTCAGCCTGCGCGAAACCGAGACGATTTCCGGTCAACAGGGGCTGGACATCCAGAAGAAGACGGACGGCTCCGTCAATATTTTGGGAGAGGTAGCGACCGATCCGGTCGCCGCTTGGATGGTTCAGATGGCACAGGTGGCGTCATTATTCACCTTGTTCACGCATCACGCCAAAACCTTCCGTGACCTTGTGCTATCTCTCCGCAATTCCTTGTTGAAAACAAAGGTGTTTACGAACGAGCGTGTGGCAGAGCAGCAGGTCGTCAGCGTCGTCAACTTCGATATTCACCTTCGCCGCGACATGGACGGACGACGCTATATTGAGCGCATTACGGAATGCGTCCCAGTGCCGCAGGAGACGGCGTACCCGGAAGCCTTTCGCGGGAAAATGACAAAGGACGAACGGATGGCAGCCTTTATGGAAACGACGCTCGAATACTTCCGCCGCTCGACGGATCGCCCGCTGTACACCGCCCAAAATCTCGTCGAATACCGCGACGGTCGTTACGTTGCCGTTCATCCCCTGTCCGAGCAAAGTCGCTGCGAGATTGCGGAATACCTGAGCGGCCCCGATCAGGCCGTATTTGATGCGTTTCTGGCATCCCATTGGGGGGATGAGACATGATTCGGGAATGGCTCTCCCCTCTGCTTGGCATCGCAACCGTGCTCTTTTTTGCCGCTGTCGCGGCCTTCCTGTGGCTGTCCCGGCGTGATTCGGAGGTGGCGGCAGTCCGGCGCTACGAAGCGCTGCGTAAGCCGGGGCAAGCGCCTCGCAAGCAGGCGGTTTACAGTTTCATGCAGCGGCTATACAGCATTTGCGAGCAGATGCCGGTTTTAAGGATGTACTTGCAACACCTTCGCAGGCGATTGGTCATCCTGCGGCTCGGGGACGAATGGAAGCTGCGGCTTGAGGTGATGAAATCGGCGCTCTTGATGTGGCTTGTCCTGCTTTTGGCCGCGATTCCGCTTGTTTTGGCGGTGCGCGACCCTTACACGCTGGCGATGCTCGGCATTGGTCTTTGGGTCGGCCACGGCATCCTCTCGGATATGGGTGTTTATCGGCTCGAAATGAGGCTGCTGCGACAACTTCGTCTGTTTCTTGGGGATGTGAGACATCATTACCATCGTCACGGGATGGTGGATGAAGCCGTCTATGAATCGGCGGACAGCGCGCCGTATGAAATGGCGCTGCACGGGCAAGAGCTGTACGACATGCTGACGGACAGCGACACCGAAGATAAACTAGCGCAATATGTGGAGCATGCCCCAAATCGCTATTTGCAGGGCTTTGCGGGATTGTCGTATCTCATCAAGGAGCATGGCGATCAGCAAACGGAAAGCGGTTCGGTCTACCTCAAGGGACTGGAAAAGCTGTCCATCGAACTGAATCTGGAATTGCTGCGACGCGAGCGTCTCAGCTTCTTATTACAGGGGCTGACCGTTATCGCGCTGCTGCCGCTGCTATTTACCCGTCCGATTGAAGCCTGGGCCAGCCACTTTTTTCCGGCAATGGACACGTTCTACGCCAGCGCTTTCGGTTGGGCCGTCAAACTCTGTCTGCTTGTCGTCGTGTGGCTATGCTACGTGCTGCTGCGCAACCTGTCGGAGCTGGGTGCGACCGCAAGGCCCACCATCCGAAAAAGATGGGAACAACGGGTCTATGGCTGGCCGTGGATGCGCTGGCTAGCCCACAGGCTGGGGCCGGTTCCCGGCTCGCGAGAAGCGGAACGGATAACCCAACTGCTCAAGGATACAGCCTCTCCCTTACGTCTCGAATGGTTTTACGTGCAGCGGATCGTGGCCGGGTTCGCAGCCTTTTTGGCGATGCTGGGCTTGTTCGTGTCCTTGCATGCAGCGGAGCGGCATCAGGTGCTGTATGCACCAGTGAAGCTGGGAACACTTTTCGGGCAGTTGTCTCCGGAGGAGGAAACGAAGGCGCGGGAAGCCGCCGCGCAGGATCGCAGGATGCTCGATAAATTAAAGGAGGTGAGGCCGCGAAGCGAAAATAGCGTCATCAGCCTGCTGCGCAAGGACCCGGCTGCACAGGTCAAGGAGGATCAGCTTCGAGAGGCGGCGCGGCGCATCCTTGGCAAGCTGGAGAAGCTGAATCAGCCTTTTCTGGCGTGGTGGGAAGCGTTTTTGGCGTTCGCCGCAGGATGGGGCGGGTACACGCTGCCAGTTGGTATTCGACTGTTCCAGCGGCGTATGCGGCAGATGGAGATGAAACACGAGGTGGATCAGTTGCAGGCCGTGATTGCCATGCTGGCCGGGATGGAACGGATGTCGGTTGAACAGCTTCTGCTATGGATGGAGCAGTTCGCGCAGGTCTTCAAGGAGCCACTGCAATCCTGCCTTCTTCATTTTGAACAGGGTGAGGAGCAGGCGCTTGCGCAGCTCAAAGAAGATGCACCGTTTCTGCCTTTTGTTCGGATCGTGGAAAAGCTGGAAATGGCTTCGCAGCATTTGACGATCCGGCAGGCATTCGACGATCTCGAAGCAGAGCAGGGGTTTGCGCGAGAGCAGCGCAAGCAGGAGTATGAACAGTTAATTGAACAAAAGGCAGGCTGGGGCCGCTGGATCGGGTTTGCCCCCTTGATGACGCTGATATTCGGGTATTTGGTCATTCCGCTTGTCGTCGTCAGCCTGCATCAGATGACCGTGTACTACGATCAGCTTCAACGCATCCAGTAACCCATACAGACGCTTTCCTTCATCAGCGGGAAGGCGTTTTTTTTATCCCCCCAATCAAAGGAGAGAATTGTACATGTCCAATGCGCAGAAGGCACTTGTCATGGCAGCAGGAATTTTCCTTGCCATCGCACTCATTACACTGGCTGTCGTGCTGTTTATTTCCGCCCAGGATTCGACCAAGGCGGCTCAAAGCAATTTCAGCAATATCCAGACGGAACTTTCACAAACGGCGTTTACGGTGTATGACAATACGACGCTTTCAGGCAGTCAGGTTGTCAACGCGCTTCGCAAGTTCCGCGATCAGGACCAATTTGGCATCCAGATCGTTACCGGCAAAAACCCGACCGGTCAGTGGTACGGCAAGGTTGTCAATACCGGTGTGCCTCTGGATAGCGTCACCTACGGCGCAATCGTTGGAGCCGCACCCGGCCAGATTAGCCAGACCGTAGACGAAGCGGACATCAACTACGTTAATCCAAGCGGCAAGTTCCGCAGCACGCTGGTGCTGGACAGCAGCAATGTCATTCGCGGCATCATCTTCCGGCAGCAATAAGGTCGGATGAAGTTACGAAAGCGTCCGGCCCAGGCTGGACGCTTTCGTCATGAAGGAGGTGTAACGCATGAACTATGCGCCTAGAACGATGCTGGAGATGAGCGCAGCATTGCTCGTTTTCCTCATGGCCGCAGGAAGCGGTCTGATTTTGTTTCAGACCGGTGCCTCACTCAATTCGCTCGCCTATGTAACCGGCCAATCGCAGGATCGCAACTTGCAGCAAATCGCTGTACCGCTCTCGGGCGACGGTTCGGTATCCGGTGCGGAAGTGCTGCAAGCTATCGCTCGCCTAGATGAAGGAGATGCGGAAATGGTGGTAGACGGCATTCGATTCGCGCCGCCGCTGGAACGGGAGCAGCTTTCGTCCGCAGGCATACGTCTGAAGGGGCGATATCAGCCCGCCTATGAGCGGGACGCTTCCGGTCACTTGCAGCGCCTGACACTAAGGAGCCTGCCATGAACAGTTTGATCAAAATTTTCGCCGTATTGATCGCTATTCTGCTGCTCTACCTCTACCCGCTCTCTGCCGCCTTTGACCAGCAGGACGATATTTCGGAACTGGTTGCCTTGCGCGCGACGACAGCCTTCGTTGATGCGGTTCGGGACAAAGGCGGCATCACGCCAACGATGTATAACGAATTCATGACCGCGCTTGCGGCGACCGGCAATAGCTTTGACGTTCAGATGGAACATGACAGCAAGAAGTATGTACCGGTTTACGACGATCCGACACGGCCCGAAACCTTTAAGGGCAACTACGAGGTACAGTACGATGCGTTTTTCAATGAGCAGATCCTACCGGTGCTGTTTCCCAACAATCGGGAAGCAAAGGATGACCCAAACCGTCGTTATCGGATGCGCGCGGGTGACAGCTTCTCGGTGATTGTGCGCAATACGAACCGAACGGCAGGCACGCTGCTCTTCGATTTTCTGAATAATACCATCAGCCCAAATGAAAAAATCGTGATTCCGTATGGCGGGGTGGTGCGCAATGAAATGGATTGAATGGGCAATCGTCGGTGCGCTGTTGTTTCTCCCCCTCGCGATAGTCAACCGGAATGAGACAGATATCCTGCGACGGACGGTGCTGACAGAGATGAGATACGACGCTGCGCTGGATGCCGCGGTGGATGACGCCGCGAGGTTGCTCGTCGTTAACGCAAGCCAGCAGCAGGAAGCGCAATATGCCTCGGCCAAACATGTCGCGCTGAACAAGGAAGAAGCACTAGCGGCGTTCTACCGGACGCTGGACGCAGGCTTCGGCGCTGGGGATGATCCGGTGTCGCAAGGTGTCCTGCATCGCTACATTCCGGCTATCGTGATCATCGGGTACGACGGCTTTTACGTCTATTCCGAGCAAGAATGGACGGGGACTGACGGAAAAACCGTCATGAAACCGGCTTGGGGAACGAAGAAGCCTTATGCGTATTCCGATTCGGCGGGTAACAGCCTTTCCTTTACGCTCGACCAGCAGGTACTCGCTTACGATGCGGTCAGCCGAAGCTGGCATGAGGGCTTGCGTCAGGACATTCGGCAGCAAGCGACGATTCCGCTTTTGCAGGATGCTGCGCTCTTCGAGCAGGTACGACGAAGCACGATTGTCCGGGCGATCCAGGACGAGTTGGCCTACCGGATCAATCGATATAACGAAACGGTCTCTCGAAATGGCCTGTCCTACACGTTCACCCTGCCTCTGATCTCTGATGAGGACTGGCACAATACGGTGGATGATGTGGGCGTTTTGGCTTTTGTACAAGGTATCCCGATGGGAGCAAAGGTGTACAACAACTATGCGCTTGGCGGGAGCCGCATCGTGAAACGTCCAACGATCATCGGGGCCAGGAAAGGCAGTATGAAGGTGTACTACCGCAGTTCCTGCGGTTACACCTACCCTGCCGAAGAAACGTTTGCCAGCGGGCAAGCAGCCGCGCGCAAGGGATATATGCCCCTGCCTTGCCTCGGTTCGGCCTTCTAGCAGGAACGTAGCCTATTCGCTCATGTGAGCGATGGCAAGCGGAATAGAAGTAAAGGAGTTCATCAATCATGTGGATTCGACTGTTGCTGGCGGCAATCGTTTTTTGTATAGCCGCCGGATTTACAAACCCTATGGATGGGCAGCAACTGGTCATCAGCGGGGATTCCGACCGGATCAATCCGGAGTTGGGCGCTTATGTCGAGGATATAGTACCCGGCGATAAGCGCGAGTACACGGTTCACGTCACGAATCCCACAGATGAGGAAATAACAGCGCTGCTCTATGCGGCCGATGCCATGCCCGCATTGGGCGGCGGTAAGGATTTTACTTTACCGAGCGATCCCGATACCGGTTCGGCTGCATGGTACAGGGCGCCGGATCGCAGTATAACCCTCAAGGCTGGCGAGACGCAAAGCTTTACAATGGAAATGCAGATACCTGATAGTGTGGAGCCGGGCCAGTACGTGTCCGTCATCGGCGTCTACGATCAAAGTATGAGGGAATCGGCGGCACGTAAAATCGGGTTGCAGGTCGTCCTCAACTACAAGTTGGACGAAGCGAAGCCTCCTGAGGCTGTCCCGCACGCAGCCGTATACACGCTGGAGAACGGAAAAGCGAGCCTGACGATTTTGCTGGTCAATGAAGGCGAAAGCTTGTCCGAACCGGAGATCGAGGTGCAGCTCAAACAGCAGGACGATGTCAGCGAGCTTTTGTTTGAAAGGAAATCAACGGTTGATTCCATTTATGCAGGCACGGTCGCACAGTACATGGCGGAGTTAAACAGGCCGCTTTCTCCCGGTTCTTACATGGTGGAAGTGAAGACTACGCTGGGTAACCGTACAGAACAGAAGGAATTCCCTTTTGAAGTAACGGACGGTCGGACTATGCCATCAGGAACCGTGATTCAGGCTACTGGGGACGGTTCTCCGCTTCATGAAGGTTCATTTGGACTGCGCCCATCCTGCGTCTACGGGAGCTTGCTGCTGATTCTTGTCATCGTCGTTGTTGTTATAAGAAGAAGGGCTTCACGCACGGAATAACGAGTGGCTCCCGGTTCCTGCTGAGGAGAGGCTACCGGACAGTGGACAGGCAACAGAATCGGCACTATGATGTAGGCAACAGAAAGTTTTTCCAGTTTCGCACATTTTCTTTAGGGAGTGAGGCATTTGAAAAGAAGGTTAGTATCCCTCCTCATTGTGACACTTTTCGGAAGTATATTCAGTTTGACGGCAAGCGCAGCCAGTAAACCGCCAACCTTTGTCAGCGTCGTCATGGACGGCCAAAAAATCTGGTTTCCAGACGCGCAGGCGTTTATTGATGAGAACGGGCGAACGCTCGTCCCGGTACGCTTTGTCGCCGAATCGCTCGGAGCGAAAGTCGGCTGGGAATCGAAAACACAAACGGTTCCGATTACGAGTGACGATCAATCTATCGTTCTGACGATTGACCAAAATGTTGTGCAGGTAGATGGCAAAGCGGTCACTTTGGATACGAAAGCCATCCTGAGCGGCGGTCGAACGTTTGTGCCGCTCCGTTTCGTCAGCGAGGTATTGGGTGCGAAGGTGGATTGGGACAATCCGACAGACACCGTGTTTATCAAGACCAGCGAAGATAGCACGGCGCAGACCGACCAATGGGGGCGCTTGATACGCACGACCGACTTACCGAAGAATGCGAGCGATTATCCATACATTCTTGCGGACGTTCCGAACGAAATGTACGAGATGGGCTATCCATTTTCGCATCCAACAGACAGCAAAGTTTCATCCGTCCTCTATTCGACGAAGCCGGAATTCAACAAGAAGAACGTGGATATTTGGATGGGAAGACTGAAAGCATTCGGTGCGCTTTGGCTGAATGTAAATTACAACACGATTGATGACGCGTGGGCGCAGGCGGTTTTTGCTACCAAAATGCAAAACTCTGATGCCGAACTGAAGCATATTCGCCGCTACGCAGAATGGGTCAAAGAGAACCAAATCCAGATGGAAGGCTATCTTGATCCCGAGCCATCCATGATTTATAAAGATGGGTTTGGCAACAACTTTGTGCGATCCAAGTTCAGGATTAAATTCGTCTCGTACAAGGCAAGCAATGACTTGCTTTACGATGAGTGGTTCCCGAAAAAACAAACGTTTGAGAAAGGTGTTTGGTACGAAGGCTACGCCGATATTTCTCTATCCACTAATGTAGGCGGCGATTGGGGAAATACGTTGAAGGTCGATCCGAATGCAAGTTTGTTCCGCAATCATATCATTAGAAAGGCGGACTCGAACTAGATGCGCAAACCTAAATTCATACGAATCACGTTGAGCATGCTGCTGGCATGCTCTTTTTTATTGTCGTGCTTTCCGTTTCTTACGAATGCCGCGACACCGGCTGTCCGGGTAGATGAGGGTAAGATCAAATTTGAAATCACTAGCACAGCAGCAACCTCGTCCATCCGCTACAGAACGGTAGGTTGGACGGTGCGTCGTGACCAACTCTGCACGAATACATCATCCAAACAGTGCAGTGATCCGCGTAACGGCAGTCACGCATCATTTGTCAATCAACAGGTGCGTCAAGTCGCGCAAAATCCGAACCCCCCAATTCCCGGAGAGCCGGTCACGACCTACTACGAAGTCAGTGAAGATTTAGTAACGGACGGCATGTGGCAAGCAGGCATGGGAGACATCAAGGACAACGACGACCTGTACTTGTACGCAATCATGGTATCCGTCGATGGCAATGGAAACGTGCGCAAAGGCCCATTTTACACGTTAGAAGGAATCAAGAACGCTGAACCTTGGGCGCACCCGGATGATCTCGATGATTACTTTGGGATTCACGTCCCCTATCGCAGCGCGAATTTTCCTGTCGATGTCGTTGCGAAAACCGTGGGAGGAACGATCCTCAAGCAGCCTGAGGTCACGTTCCATAAGGGTGACTACAAAGTCGGCGAGACGATCAACCACGAGTTTCCTGCGACGATTGAGGATAACGGGAAAACGTACAGTATTGTCCGCTCCTACCTATCGCCGAAGAAGGACCTAACGCAGAAAAGCTGGTTACAGGAAAATCCGGATACAAATCCGAAGGTGCGAACGCGAAGCTTCACGGTGGCGCTTGGCGGAACGGACGCGATTGCCGAATACGCTGAAAATAACCCGGTAAAGGCGATCTATCAAAAGGAAGATGGTACGAAGCTCAAGGAAGTCGACAAAGGCGTCTTCGAGACTGGAGAGGAAGTGAACTATACGTTTGATCCGCAGCTCACATCTGGCGGCCAGACCTATGAAATTGTTCGCACATATATCACAAACAACAAGAAGCCGGATGAGAAGCTATTCATACAAGAAAAAGGCGACGCGAAGCTGCTCGAACGCTCCATCTTGGTTGGCTCTGGCGGCTCCAATTTCATCGGCATCTATAAAATTCCTTCCCCGATTACCGTGACCTCCCGTATCGACGCCCCAGATAACGTCGAGGCTTCAGTTACCACGGTTGATGGGAATTTTGTATTTGAAGCGAAGTCACCCGTGCCGCTCAAAACGTATGAGATCACAAAAATAGAGAACGCAACATTCGTTACGCCTAACGATAAGTCCGGCTCACTCAGCGGGCTGACGGCAAGTAAATCGCTGCCGATCAAAATTCCATTCACATCCGGCTCCAGCATTACCGTCAAAATCACGGTCGTCGTGAAAGATGCTAATGGTAACAGCGGAGATTCCACCTCGGATCACACCGTACGCAAAGGCGACAGTGACGGCGGCGATACCTCGTTACCTGGCACGAGCCAACAAGTCGAGGCGATGGATGCCACGGCATCGGCGATCATAAAGGCGGATTCTCGCGGCGCTGAACGATTTGACGTTTTAAAGGGAATACCGACCTCAGAAAGCCTTTATGTTAACGCGAGCGCAAAAGCGTATTTGTATCGCAACACGTTCACAGAAGTGAAAGGCTCGAAATCGTATCCGATTACAGTCAGTCGCACCTATACGCTGAGATGGACGGAATATGTTCCCGGCCCGCCGGATAGCGAAGGTCATTCGACCACGGTTCCGGTATCCCGATCCGACACGCAAACGGTCACCCAAAGCTACAGTGTGGAACGAAAGTACAGCTATTGGCTGGTAGACCGTTTGGAAGTGTACGGCTTACAGAAGGCGACAGTCGCCAACTATGCCCTGCCCTCCGGTTCGGTGACGCTGCAAGCAAACGGGTATACCGCACCGTCTGTTTCCGCCACCCATGATGCAGCGGTCTCGTCCCATATTACGGACCCGGTGTATCGCAACGTTGTGCTTTCCGGTCAAACGGTTTACGGCGGCTCCAGTAGACCTTCGGTTCCAAGCGAGAACTGGAAGTCAGAGGCTGAAAATGCGGTCGGGAAAATCAAGGTCAAGAACGACACGGTCGTCTTTAATGGACAAACGATCATGGACAATCGGACGGTTGAGGAAACGGCTCCCGCTCCGGGGGCGATTCCCGCATCTCCCATGATCGGGCAGGACGTTTTATATGGTTCGGGCTTTGTCATTGATCCGACTAAAACGAACAAGGCGAGCCAGCCAAGCACGGGCACGATTTATTATACGCTGGTCAAGGGCATCGGCGGCGGATCGAACCAAAGCTTCCCGATCAATGACATCAATCCGGTGACGGTGCATACCCCCGTCGTCAATCTGGCATCAGTAGCCGACGATCAGGCACACAACCAGAAAACGGTGCCGACAGCCGATCGTTCGGCGCTTATTCTGGATCGTCCCTTTACCGTGACGATTCCTACCAGCGGGCCGCACCGGGACATTACCGGCTACGGCAATCGGGACTATGCCAAATATGTGCGAGACAAGCAGGTAAGGTTCCCATTCGATGTATACAAGGCTGACCACGCAACGTTGATTCCGAAGGACACCTGGACTTCGATTCCTGTCGGCCAGCTTACAACCACTTTTTACATGCCCGTTTGGGTAGATGAGGGAAATTATGATGTACTATTCCGCACGTTTGCCGAAAACAGTCCGGCTTCATTCACATCACAAAGAAATGCCAATTTGGACTTAACTAATCATGTGGCGACGCAAGTTGTGGCGGTTGAGGTTATTGGCCGTCTGTTCGACTTCCGAATTACCGATGTTGCCGACTACCAGTGGGAAAAGGTGTTCAGAACGGCGGCAGGCAGTGCGACGCCGACCGGAAATAGCTATTGGGTTGGTACAAAAGGGATCGACGGCGCGGCGCGCGGCAATACGGCCCCTTACGTGCTGCCGATTCGGCCCGGCAGTCACCCGGAGAGCGGAAAGAAAAATGTTGTCGTAAAAACAGGCTATCACTTCAAATTTGAGGTCAAAACGCTCGGCAACATGTTCAGCGCGGGCGACGGGATTAAAATCACGCCTACCTTTTATTTCGTTGACAAGCAGGGCAAAAACCGACAACAGGTGGACTTGTACTATCATTCGGGAACCAAGCGGTTTATTCGGATCGGCTCCACGGAAGACACCGAGCAGCGTCTGGTGACGCTTGATACCCGTATGCGCAATGTGTCGCAGCAGGAGTTATCCAATACTGCCAGTTCACTTTGGAGGGTGAATGGTTCTTCTGGCAGTCAGACAACGTATGTACAGCAGTATTTGAAGGAAGCGGCGCAAAAGCGGATTTACGTCGGCGGCTACGACGGAATGTTACTTCCTTCGCAGCTTCGGACGTTTATCGGCAGTATGCAGGTGCCGTCCGGCATTGATACTGCACGAGCTAATGCCTCGGTGCAGCGCTGGTTTGGCGAGTATAGCCTTCCCGCTGCTCCCTATGCAGTGCCAGTAGGCATGAATCTGGCCGAGTACGGACGTACCCACCGGCTGGACGACAATGCGCCGATCTTCCTGCGTGACGGCTATTTTGTAGTCAATTTTAACATCGAAATCATTCGCAATAAGGACATCGCTCACCCGCATTTGCAGTATAAAAATGCGCCGCTGGACAACCAGTGGCAGATGGAAGGTTTTCAGCGCAGTTTTGTCGATCCTTACGGGGGGATGTTCTCATTGCTAGACGGGGACGTTGTGTTTTATCACGCCGACTTGTCCAGCTACGACGATTTTGGTACGGGCGGCACCCATTAAAAACAGCATACCGTTTGGGAGGAAAAGAGCATGATTGAGAAGCTGAAGATTGCCACATCTGAGGATGAGGCTTATTTTTATTCCGCCTCCATCGAGAAGGATACGGAGCGCGGTTGTATTGGGCATGTGCGCGGTGATTTCGGCAAAGATGGGGAGGCATTCTGGGCGACTTGGTTCGAACATATCTCTTCGTTGAAAACTCCTGATTTTCGGGAGGAGCTTGGAGCGGTCATTCAAGCGTTGGCGGAACAGGGGCTGCTTCAAAACCGCAGTGGCATGCACGATTTTTGTATAAAACATCCAGAGGCCCGTCTACCAAGCGCGCGGCACAGCGATGTCTATGGCTTTTGTTTACAGACGGCAAAGCATCGTTACTATCTGCGATGCTTTCCGCGTGCCGGCGACTATAACTTTTATTTATATTGTTTCACTCGGCCGGAGCGAATAAATGAATTGTCGTCGCCCCTCCATTCCCCTTCTTCGGTACCACTAAAGCAGAAGTCTGAACTGGAACGATAGGAGGATGCACTTCTATGAATGATCTTGCCCGTTACCGGTTGCTGACCGGAGCATCTATTCCCCCTGCAGCGAAGCTGCTGTACAGCTATTTGCTGGATCGTGCAGGCGGGCGAAACGGCGCGGTACTGCTTTCGTCCAGGCGACTTGCATCAGAGGTGGGTCTTTCCATTTCTGCTGTGCGTCGCAACCTGCATCGGCTTCAGCAAAATGGACTTATTCGGCTCACGCCAAGATATTCCGAGGAAGGCATTCGTCTGACGAACCAAATTACCTTCGTATGAGGAGGTGCGACCTTTGACAGCCAAGTTGCAGCGAATGGCTGAGCTTGCCGCCAGTACGGCCCATGCGGTTTCGGATCACCCCGAGCGCTGGGCCGATTTTCTGCGAACGGCAGCCTGGAACTACAAGTATCCGTTTCAAGATCAACTTTTGATTTACGCGCAGCGCCCCGATGCTACGGCCTGTGCTTCAATTGAAATCTGGAACAAGCGGTTGAACCGTTTGGTAAAGCGCGGCGCAAAAGGCATCGCGCTGATCGAGGATCGGGGCAGTCATCTGGGGCTGCGTCATGTCTTCGATGTGTCGGACACGCAGAGCCGCAGCCGACAACCCATCTCCCTATGGCGCATGGAGGAGCCGGATACGGAAGCCGTCATCGAAACGCTGGAAAATGCGTTTGGCAGTGAACGAGAGCCTGGTATGGAACTGGTCGACACGCTGTGGTCTGCTGCCCGAAACGCGGTGGAGGATCACAGCGCCGATTACGTGCGGATGCTGCTTGCCGAACGCGACAACAGCCTGCTGGAAGAACTGGATGAGCCGCATGTGGAACTGTTGTTCAAGGAAGCCGCTCAACACGCGGTCACCTTTATGGCGCTGACACGCTGCGGTCTGGAACCCTCCCATTACATCAGCGTTGACGATTTGTCCGGTGTCGGCTATTTCAATACGCTCCCTGCGCTGTCACATTTGGGCGCGGCGATCAGCGATGTAGCTGAAACGATGCTGCGCGAGATTGAATCCACCGTTCGGGCGATGCGCCGCGATGAGCAGCGAAAAAAAAGAGCGACAGGCGAGTCGTACCGTTGCAAGGCCAGAATCCTTGCCGCAAAATGAAGCTAAATTACGCGAAAGGATGATTGAGCATGGAACTGACCTACACGCCGAGCGGGGATTACCTGCTGCCCGACTTGACGCTGACCGAACCGATGAGCATCGGGAAATATGGGATGTTGCGCAAGACGTTTCTCAAGGAGCAGCGGAAGGGAACCTACGCGCACCTGATGCTGTCGGAGCAACTGACCCGGCATCTGGCAGACATCGACCGGTCAGCACGGGAGCAGATCGACCTGACGATGCAGGAACTGACTCGGCAGCACCCGGCCCCGGACAAGGCGACCGACCCGATGGGCTGGACAAGTCACATGAACAGCTTGAAGCAGCAAGCGGAGGAACTGATTCTCACGGAGCTGATTTATCACTAAAATGGTACGACCGGGAAACGGAGGACAGAAGTCTTCCGTTTTTTCATGACCAAGCGATCATCAACGATATGCTTCGCACCGCGCCGCTTTCCGAGAGCAAGGCGGCTATCGAAGCCTTTTTTGACGTGAATAAGGAAGATCGGGAACGGACGCTGTATATACGCAGTCTGTTCCCTCCGGGAATTACGGAGTTAACGCTAGATGATGACATAAAGGCCGGTTTTGAGCCGTACCGCAACGTACTGCATCTTTGGACGGGATCGGCGGAGCAGCGGACGGCGCAGAGCTTTTACGATTGGTCGGTGATTGCCGGGCATTTCGCCAGCATGATGATCCTTAACGAGTTTGATCCTGCTCGTACATCGGTGCCTTCTATTCAGCAGCAGACATTATGGATGAAGCAAGCGGAGGACGAAAAAGCCTCCGCTTTTTCACTTCCTCAAGCGGCCATCGACGCTGTTCTGCAAGGTGGAAGTGGTTTTGAGAGCGGAAAGCTTCGCATCGCGCTATTTTTCCAACAGTCGTTATCGGCGCAGGAAAACGCTGATTTTCTGAAACGGGAATATGGCACTGGCGGGCGCCTCCCTGCTCTGCTCGGCACCGATATTCATGAAAATCACGATAGTAAGGGAATTACGGTGACACGAGGTTCTATTATGAACCCGGACGTTAAAGTAGTGTTGCCGTGGATCAAGGTGCAAAAGCGAATCGGCGAGCTGCTGGCAGCGGGCCGTTATCTAAACCGCCAGGAAGAAGAGCGATTGCCTGCCTATGCCGAGCAGCAGGAGGAGCAGCGCAGGCAGCGCGCGGCGGAAAAGACGGAACACAATCTGCCGCTATCGGAATTGCAGCCGGTTGAATCACAGCAAATGCCCAACCGGGCTCGGGCGCGCTATGGGTATACGGAGGGCAGCAAAGTCTTTATCGGTGCGGACGAGTACGAAATTGCACAGCTGGAGTCGCGAAAGGTTGTGCTGCAGGACATTCAATTTCCGTTATTCATGCAGGAAATGAATCGCCGGGATTTCGAGCGCATACTGCGCGAGAATCCACTGAACGATCATCTGATTTCCGGCCAGCAGGAATCGGATTCGGAACAAACGGAATGGGATACGGAACTGGTGGACGAACCGGAGCAAGCGGCACAATTGGCACATGATAAGGGGGGCAGGATATCTCCCGTTGCTCCTTCCGCTGACACGCCCGAGATCGAGATCCGGCATGAATCGACTCCGGTAAGCAACTACCGGATCATGGACAACGAATTGGGACATGGCGGCGCAAAAACCAAGTACAAATGGAATGTGGAAGCGATTCGGCTGCTCGGGCAACTGGAGAAGGATAACCGTCAGGCGATTGTGGACGAGCAGGCCGTGCTTGCCCGTTATGTGGGCTGGGGCGGGATTCCGCAAGCGTTTGATGATGGGAATCCGCAATGGGGAGCGGAATATGCGGAGCTTCGGGATTTACTGGACTCGGAGGAATATGCGTCCGCCCGCGCCTCCACGCTGAATGCGCATTATACATCTCCGACCGTCATCAAGGCGATGTACGAATGCCTGGAGAGGATGGGCTTCCGTAGCGGTAATATTTTGGAGCCGTCTTGCGGCATCGGCAATTTTTTCGGTCTATTGCCGGAGTCATTTCAGGACGCTCGGCTGTTTGGCGTGGAGTTGGACAGCATCACCGGGCGCATCGCGCGGCAGCTTTACCCACAAGTATCGATTGCTGTCAGCGGCTACGAGCAGACCAGCTTGCCGGACAGTTTTTTTGACCTCGCGGTTGGCAACGTGCCGTTCGGCAGCTACGGCGTGGCCGACAAAAAATACGATAAGCACAAGTTTCTGATTCACGACTACTTTTTTGCGAAGACGCTGGATAAGGTTCGTCCAGGCGGGATTGTCGCCTTCATTACGTCGAAAGGGACGATGGACAAACAAAACCCAACCGTCCGAAAATACATCGCGGAACGGGCCGCGCTGCTCGGCGCGGTGCGTCTGCCTAACAATGCGTTCCTGGCGAATGCCGGAACCGAAGTGACCGCCGACATTTTGTTTTTGCAAAAACGGGACCGGATGGTGGCTGTCAGCGAGCAAACCGAGGAATGGCTTTCGCTCGGCGTTACGACAGAGGATGTGCCGGTGAATAGCTACTTTGCAGCCCGCCCCGAAATGGTGCTTGGTACGATGGCCTACGATGATCGGATGTACGGCAATCAACAGGAAACGACCTGTCGTCCCTACCCGGACGCTCCTTTGGACGAGCTGCTGCGTGAGGCGCTAGCGAACATCCATGCGGAGTGGTTCGACTTGGAACGGGAGGAACAGCCGGAGGAGGAGGAAGTCTCCCTGCCTGCCGACCCGTCCGTTCGTAATTTCAGCTTTGCGCTGGTCGAAGGACGCATCTATTTTCGGGAAAACAGCCGGATGCGACCGGTTGAAACATCAGCAACTGCGGCGGGCCGTATCAAGGGCATGATTCAGCTTCGGGACACGGTGCGCGAACTGATCGAATACCAAACCGAGGATTACAGCGACGAAGCGATAAGGGAGCAACAGCGCAAGCTGGATACGCAATACGAACGGTTCACAACGCAATACGGCCTGATTAACAGTCGCGCCAATAGCCTTGCCTTTTCGGATGACAGCTCGTACTTCCTTCTCTGTTCGTTGGAAGTCATAGATGAGGAAGGACGGTTGCTACGTAAGGCGGATATGTTCACGAAGCGTACCATTCGGCAACGCACCAACATAAAACAGGTGGATACGGCTTCGGAGGCGCTGGCGGTTTCCATCGGTACGAAAGCTCGCGTCGATTTGCCGTATATGGCAGAGTTGACCGGACTCGCGCAGGAACTGCTTGTGCAGGAGCTTCGCGGCGTGATCTTCCCGAATCCTGAAAATCTGGACGAAGAAGGACAACCGATATACGAAACAGCGGATGCGTATTTATCGGGCAATGTTCGTGAAAAGCTGCGCACTGCCAAACAGTTTGCGGCCTTTGACGCCGAGCGGTACGCTGAAAATGTTAAAGCGCTGGAAGCCGTGCAGCCGATGGACTTGGACGCTTCCGAGATTGATGTACGACTGGGCGCAACCTGGCTGCCGCCGGAAGTCATTCGGGCATTCATTTTCGAACTGGTGGATACGCCGTATATGTACCAAACCTCCATCAACGTGATGTATTCCGGCTACACAGCAGCCTGGAACGTTAAAGGCAAAAGCGATGATCGTAGTAACAATATTAAGGCCAATGTCACCTACGGTACGAATCGCATCAATGCGTACAAAATTCTCGAAGACACGCTGAATCTGCGGGATGTACGGATATTCGATACGGCCGTTGAAAACGGTGTGGAAAAGCGGGTGCTGAACAAGCAGGAAACGGCTATCGCGCAGCAAAAGCAGGAAGCCATGAAGGAAGCGTTTCGAGACTGGATATGGCAAGATCCGCAGCGCCGGGAGCAGCTCACGCGACTGTACAATGATCGATTTAATTCCATCCGTCCGCGCGAATATGATGGAAGTCATATCCGCTTCACCGGGATGAACCCGGAAATCCGGTTGCGGCAGCATCAGGTCAATGCGGTTGCCCGAACGCTCTACGGCGGCAATTCCCTTTTCGCCCATTGCGTCGGCGCGGGCAAAACCTTTGCGATGACCGCCGCGGCAATGGAAAGCAAGCATTTGGGCCTGTGCAACAAAAGCATGTTGGTTGTTCCTAATCATCTGACCGAGCAATGGGCTGCGGAATTTTTGATGCTCTATCCGTCCGCGAACGTACTTGTCGCCACCAAGAAGGATTTTGAAACGAAGAACCGGAAGACGTTCTGCGCACGGATTGCCACCGGCGATTACGACGCGATTATTATCGGCCACTCGCAATTTGAAAAAATTCCGATCTCGGCGGAGCGCCAGCGGCAACAGCTTTACGAGCAAATATCCGAAATCACCAGCGGCATCCGCGAGCTAAAGGAAGCCAAGGGCGAGCGGTACGCCATCAAGCAGCTTGAGAGGACAAAGAAGACGCTGCAGGTCAAGCTGGAGAAGCTGAACGACACGAGCCGTAAGGATGATGTGGTTACCTTTGAGGAACTCGGCATCGATCGATTGTTCGTCGACGAAGCAGACTCGTACAAAAATCTATTCCTTTATACGAAAATGCGCAATGTCGCCGGGCTATCGCAAACCGAAGCGCAAAAGTCATCGGACATGTTTGCCAAGTGCCGCTATTTGGATGAATTGACCGAGGGACGGGGCATTATTTTTGCCACGGGTACGCCGATCTCCAACTCCATCACCGAGATGTACACGATGCAGCGCTACTTGCAATACGAGCGGCTCCGCGGGCAAGGCTTGCAGCACTTTGATTCGTGGGCTTCAACATTTGGCGAAACAGTTACTGCCATCGAATTGGCACCGGAAGGAACGGGCTATCGCGCGAAAACGCGGTTTGCCCGTTTTTATAATTTGCCGGAGCTGATGAACGTCTTTAAGGAAGTGGCGGACATTCAGACAGCGGATATGCTCCAGCTTCCGGTTCCCAAAGCCCACTTCCACAACGTCGCTGTTCCGCCGAGCGATTTTCAGCGTGAGATGGTCGCGGATCTCGCCAGCCGCGCCGAACTGGTGCGAGCGAAGCGAGTAGAGCCGCATGAAGACAACATGCTCAAGATCACCAACGACGGACGCAAGCTGGCCCTCGATCAGCGGCTGGCAAACGCCATGCTACCCGATGACGAAGGCAGTAAAGTAAGCGCCTGCGCGGATAACGTCTTTCGGCAATGGGCCGACAGTCGGGATCAGCGGCTCGCGCAGCTGGTCTTTTGCGACCTTTCCATTCCTAAGCAGGACGGAACCTTTAATGTGTACGACGAGCTGCGGCGAAAACTGACGGAGAAAGGCGTTCCGGTTGAGGAGATCGCCTTCATTCACGACGCCAATACAGAAGTGAAGAAGAAGGAACTGTTTGCCAAGGTGCGAACGGGACAGATTCGCATATTGCTCGGATCGACGTTTAAGATGGGTGCGGGAACGAACGTTCAGACCAAGTTGATCGCGCTTCATGACCTCGATTGTCCGTGGCGACCACGCGACCTGGAGCAGCGCAGCGGGCGGATTATTCGGCAAGGCAACCAGAACAGCGAGGTTCACATCTTCCGTTATGTCACAGAGAACACGTTTGACGCTTACCTCTATCAAACGCTGGAGAACAAGCAGCGGTTTATCTCGCAGATCATGACCAGCAAATCGCCGGTTCGTTCTGCCGAGGACATTGATGAGACGGCTTTGTCCTATGCTGAAGTTAAAGCGCTGGCGACCGGAAATCCGTACATCAAGGAGAAGATGGACCTCGACATCCAGGTATCCAAGCTCAAGCTGCTCAAGGCGAATCATTTAAGCCAGCGTTATGCGCTGGAGGATCGGCTGCTCAAAATGCTGCCGCAACAGTTCAAGTCAACGGAGGAACGCATTGCTGGGTATGAGCAGGACGTGGCCTTGTTCATGCGCGCCCAAGCGTCGGAAAAGGCTAGCAGCGACGATTCCCGTTTTCCCGGTATGACCATCAAAGATTACACGTACTCGGAACGTGCTACGGCGGGCGTTGCCCTGCTGGAAGCCTGCAAGGGCATGACCTCTCCCGATCCGCAGGATGCAGGCAGTTACATGGGCTTTTCCTTATGGCTATCGTTTGATAGCTTTGCAAAGGAATACAAGGTGACGCTGCGCGGCGCTTTGGGCCATACGATTACGTTAGGACCGGATGCAGGCGGCAATATGAGTCGAATAAACAACACCTTGTCGGATTTGCCGAATAAGCTCGCCTATTGCCGTGACCAGCTCGCAACACTCAAGCAACAGATGGTAACGGCGAAGGAGCAGATCGAGGCACCGTTCAAGCAGGAGCAGGAATTGCAAACGAAGTCCGCGCGGCTCGCGGAGTTAAATGTGCTGCTGAACATGGACAAAAGGGAAAACGAAGCCGTGGACAGCGTGTCGGATGAAGAACCGGAAGCACCCGAACGGCGGGTTGCGGATCGAGAGCGATAACAGCAATGGAAAGGTATAAATCACAGGACGAAACGGACTCCGGCTTTTGGGGTCCTTTTCGCATTTCTGGAGGTACGCACATGTTGTATGCCATCCCAAGCGGCGGCGGATGCTTTTGCCCGATTCTACCGCCTATTTGTTATGGAACCGATCCGACCGAGGAGGGAGAAACCATGCCGGAATTGGAATTGATATCCAAAGGGAAGAACTGATTTGGAGACACGTATTATTACATCCGTGATTCGAACGGGGTGACCAGTCAAGTCTATGAAAGCGAGTTAGACGCATTCATGAAAAAGAAAGGCGCTTCAGAGTTGAGGGAAAGAAGAGCTTATCTGTATCCCAAAAAGAAGGGTAA
Source organism: Paenibacillus sp. P22 (assembly GCF_000469945.2). NCBI lineage: Bacteria > Bacillati > Bacillota > Bacilli > Caryophanales > Paenibacillaceae > Paenibacillus > Paenibacillus sp. P22. The sequence continues at coordinate 34,598 of NZ_CBRA020000005.1, forward strand.
GGCACGATGAACAAATGAAGCAGGATGAAAGAAAATCAGCCTTACAATTAAGAGACACGATTTTTAAAGCCCGTTGTGTCTAATTTACTTTTTTCGAGAGGAACTACGGCAATGAGCTATGTAAGCAAGGAACAAATCGAACGTGCAAAGCAATTGGACCTGCTCACCTATTTGCAATGTTTCGAGCCATACGAACTGGTGCGGTGCTCGCGCAACGCCTATTCGACCCGCTCCCACGACAGCCTTAAAATCTCCAACGGTAAATGGTTCTGGTGGTCTAGGGGGATCGGCGGTCGTTCTGCGCTGGACTACCTCATTAAAGTAAGAGGCATGTCGTTTCCCGATGCGGTGCTGCAAATTGACGGTAATCCACCCGTTCACATGGCTCCAGCTACCCCTGCCATTCAGCAGGATGGTTCAAATGCGCGGCTGGAGCTTCCCGAACCGTATGAGAATTCGAATCGCGTCATCGCTTATCTTCGCAAACGCGGCATTTCTCGCGACGTAATCGAATTCTGTCTCGACTCGGGACGTCTTTACGAAAGCCGAATGTACCATAACGCAGTATTTGTGGGATTTGATTTGAAAGGTTCCCCACGGTACGCAGCGATTCGAGGAACAACCAAAACCCGATACAGGAGCGAAGCGTCAGGTAGTGACAAACGGTATTCGTTCTCCATCCCCGCCATTGGGAACAGCTCTGAACTGCATGTATTTGAGAGTTCGATTGATCTGTTATCGTATTGTACTCTTGCCTCAATCTTTGAAAAGGACTGGCGTTTATCTCATCAATTATCACTTGGAGGGATATATGGTCCAAAAGAAAATACGTATGAAGATACGACACCGGCTGCACTCACTCATTATTTGCAAAGCTATCCAAAGGTTAATCGTCTGGTGCTTCATTTAGATAACAACGATCCGGGCCGTTCAGCGGCAAATATGATTATTCGTTTGCTTGGCACCGCTTATGCCATTTCCGACGAGCTACCTAAAGGTGAAGATGTTAACGATGAACTGGTAGCTTATCGAAAACATCGCTCTGAGCTAACGCGTTAGCGATGGGTACGGGGATCGGCTGTAAGTGAATCATGTCTTTTCGATGATGCTGAGCGATCAGCGTCTTTTTGTCGTTTCGATGCCCCTCCCCTTTTTCCCGGCAGGTGCCTTCAGGGCGACGCGAGACGAATGTCTCGTGTTGCAGCAAGCACTGAATTTGGTCTCCCAAATTCGCTTGTTAGGGGCAAGCCCCTAATACCCCTGCCTCAGCTACACGCTCTTTTAATAAGAATATAGGTTTCAACAATGATCGGTATCTTTCAGAAACAGCAGAAACCATTCAGCTATTTCGTGCGAGCCATGTCCTTTGAAGAAGGAGTGAACATGATGAGAAGACGAGCGATTCGCATTCAGGTATGGGTGAACCATGATGAAAACGCAAAGCTCCAAGCGAGTGCGAAGACATCGGGACTTTCACAGGAAGGTTATATTCGATCCCTGATTAATAGATATGTCCCGAAGGCGATGCCGCCAACGGACTATTTCGCTATGATGCGCGAGCTTCACGCCATCGGCAATAACCTTAACCAACTCGCAGCGAAGGCCCATGCGACAGGTCATCTGGATCGAGCGGCTTTTCAGCAGGAAGCAGACCACTTGCGCCGCGCCGTCCAGCAGATTCAACAAGCCGTGACCGCACCGGAACCGAGAAACGAGCTACAAGGAAATTCTAACGTACATCCACCGTAAAGGGGACAGCGCACATGGCGACAACCGCAATATGGGACGTTACCGACCGCCTCAAGCGTGTGCTGGATTACGCCACCAATCCTGATAAGACCGATCAAGCGCGTGTAGCGCATGATGATTTACAGCAGGTGCTCGCTTATACCAGCGCGGATGCCAAAACGGAAAAACAGCTTTACGTGAGCGGGATCAATTGCGATCCGCTTACCGCTTACGAGCAAATGCAGCGAACCAAACGACAATTTCAAAAGACTGATGGCATTGTGGCTTTTCACGGGTATCAGGCGTTTGCACCGGGCGAAACGACGCCGGAGGTGGCACATGCCATTGGCATCAAACTGGCGCAGGAGCTATGGGGGGAGCGCTTTGAAGTCGTTGTATCAACCCATTTGGACAAGGAGCACTTGCACAATCATTTCGTACTTAATGCGGTGTCGTTCCTGGACGGTAAACGCTACTACGATAACAAAGCCTCTTACGCGCTGATGCGGCAAACATCCGATCGACTTTGCCGGGAGCATGCCTTATCGGTCATCGAGCAGCCGGAACCGGGTAAGGCCAAGCATTACGGTGAGTGGCGAGCGGAACAGGAAAGCAAGCCGACTTGGCGCGGCTTGATACGCGAGGACATCGACGCCGCTATCGCCGCTGCCATGACGATGACGCAATTTTTCGCGATCCTTCAGAAGCAGGGTTATGAAATGAAGTCGAACGTCAAGCATTTGGCGGTACGCCCGCCGGGCAAAGAGCGGTTTGTTCGATTGCGCAGTCTTGGCGACGATTACACGGAGCATGCGATAAAAGAGCGTATTCTGCAAAACCAGTTACCGCAGCGTCAGCCACCGATGCCGTTGCCGCGGCGCAGACGAGCCGTCATCGTTCGCAGTACCCTGCATATCGGACGTAGATTTAGCGGTCTGCAAGCCTTGTATCTGCGGTACTTATTCAAGATGGGGATTCTGCCTCATTCCCGCGCGTCCCTCAAACGGACGTCTTTTTTATTGCGCGAAGACTTACGATATCTGACGGCCATCACGGAGCAAACCAAGCTGTTATGCCGTCATCGAATTTTCAATACGGATCAATTGACGGGTTATCTTGACGGGCTGCAAACGGAATTGCGACAAGGATACGGCTCCCGCAAAATGCTGTACAACCGGCTTCGCCGCTGTCAGCTTCCCGAGCAAATCGAGTCGTATAAATCGCAAATTGCCGAACTTTCCCGTCAGCTTGCGAAGCTCCGAAAGGAGGTGAGGCTTTGTACGGGCGTTCTTGCCCGATCCGACGAACTGGCAAACAAGCTGCAACGTAACGAGGAAGACCAATCGACACGAAGGGAGGCCAATGTCCATGAGCAGCGGAACCGAGGCGGCCGATCAGGTCGTCAGCATGAGTCTTCGTGGCATTGAAGTCATGGCGAAAATTTCCGGCGAAGGCGCGAAGCATCTGGCTGTTTATTTGTTCGCCGCCCTGCAAGGGCAAAAACGAACAAGAGGCCGCATTCGTTTGGAAAGCTTGCTGCGCAGCGGTAAGGAACTGAAGGTATTTGCAGTACGAAATGAAGACTTGCCGACGTTTTGCAAAGAAGCGAAGCGGTATGGTGTCCTCTATTGCGCGCTGCGTGACAAGAAAAATGTGGACGGGCTTTGCGACGTCATGGTACGGGCCGAGGATGCGTCCAAGATCAACCGAATCGTTGAACGCTTCAAGCTGGCGACCGTAGATACGGCCAGCATCAAGCAGGAGATTGTGAAATCCCGCAGCGAGAAGCAGTCGGTCGAGCGTGAAGGGGCGGCGCAACCACCGGAGCAACATGCCGGGACACCCGAAGAAGGAGCCAACGAGTCGCCAGCTTCAAATGAGGGAGCGGTAGTGAGCGAAGATTTTTTGGACGATCTGTTGGGAAAGCCCGAGCCGGCGGCGGAGGTGCAGCCGGTAAACGAGCAGCAGGGAACCGATCAACCGGCGGCCGAGGCGTGGGAGGTCGAGCGAACGGAACCGGAGCGTCCGCTTCCCCTCCCGCCGACACAGGAGGAGAGGACAACGGAACCATCCTCTCCGTCCGCGCCTACCTCCGAGCGCAGCGCGGCATACGAAAGGGTTACGATTGACCCTGAAAAGCCGAAGGAAAAAGTGTCCGTCCGCCAATTGCTGCGTGAAATTCGGGAGGAAAACCGGGCGGCAGAGAGCAGACGGCGGCAGCAGGTGCAGGAACCGTCGTTGCCTAAGCGCAGAGATCGCGGGAATTCGGCGTCCGGCAGTAAAGCATCCGTTCCGATGGCCGGGAGTCGAAAGCGAGGGAAATCGAAATGAGCGAACTGGACGAGTTATTCCAGCCCCAAGTCACGACGGCCTCCGGTCAGCGTGAGCAGCCGTTCGACAAAGAAGCGTGGGCGCAAAAAAAGCAAGAACTGCGGCAGTGGACGTATGAGACGATTGATACTGCCACAGCCGCCATTACGCAAAACGGCGAACAATTTCAGCATTATCTGGACGTACAAAGCCGTTTTGATCTCTACAGCGTCGCGAATGCGCTGCTTATTTTCGCGCAGCGCCCGGATGCCACTCGCATTGCTGATTTTGATAGCTGGAAAGAACAAGGCGTCTATATCCGTCGCAAGGAATCCGGATTTTACATCTTGGAGCCAGGCGAGGAATACAAGCGAGAAGATGGGAGTACCGCAATCAGCTACAACCCCAAGAAGATGTTCGATGTTGCGCAAACAACCGCACCGAAAAAGGAATCGCCGATCTACCCGGATGACCGCACGCGCATCAAGGCATTGATGGACCGCTCACCTGTTACGATTACGATTGGAGATGCCTTGCCTGCGGAGGTTCATGCGCTCTATCAGCCGGATACGCGAAACATCGTGATACGTCACGGGCTTGGGGCCAGTGACATTTTTCGGGCGCTCGCACAGGAGTTGGCGCATGCGGAGATTGATCGCGGCCATAACGACTACAGCCGCTCCCATTACAATTTCCAAGCTTATTGCGCTGCGTATATGCTTTGCAAAAAGTTCGGCGTCGAGACGGCTTCTTTCCGCTTCGGCCAGGTTCACGAACGGCTCAAGGAGTTGGAGCCGCAGCATATTCGCGCCGAGCTGACGGTGATGAAGGATGCGGCACACGACATTTCCCGTCGTATACACCGTATGCTGGCCCAGCAGCGACAGCAGCAACCGAATCGCAGCGATTCCATCCGCTAGTCGTGGCATGCTTTTCATTTTTCTGTTGGGAGGAGTGGCGATGAAAGAGGAAGAACGCATCCTGAGAATGGATCATTACGAGCATGGCATTGTCATCAACGCCTTGAATGCGCTCCGCAACGACTTGATCGGCCAGCAGCGGCCGACCGATCCTGTTGACGATTTACTGCTCAAAGCGATTGACGCTCCCTATCAAAAAATAAAGCGCCGGAGTCATCATGCGGCGCGCTGAAACCGCAAGGAGTAATCTTTTACTCTTTGCGGTTTTTTTTATTCCGGTCGTGTGGGCGGCGCTGCTTGCCGCCCCCGCTTTGTCAAAGGGATTACCGGCACTTCTGCTGTATCTCAGCGAGGCGATTAACAATCCCTTCCAGATTCAATGGGTCGAGGATACGCCGCGAAGCTTGTTGCTGTTCACGTTGATTTATGGGATTTCGGTCGGCATCTACTTGGCGTCCCCGCGCAACTATCGGCGGCGCGAAGAGCATGGCAGCGCACGATGGGGCAAGGCCGGACGGATAAATGCCAAGTATCGCGACAAGCAACCGGAACAAAATAAGATTCTGACGCAGCAGGTACGCATCGGCTTGGATGGCCGCAAGCATCGCCGGAACCTGAATGTTCTTGTCGTCGGCGGTTCCGGGTCCGGCAAAACGCGGTTTTACGCCAAGCCGAACGTTATGCAGGCGCATACGTCCTTTGTCGTGCTCGATCCCAAGGGCGAAATTTTGCGCGATACCGGGCATCTACTCAAGTCCGAAGGCTATGACATCAAGGTGCTGGATCTCATCAATCAACACCGTTCGCATGGCTACAATCCATTCGCCTATTTGCAAGACGACAAGGATGTTCTCAAGCTGGTCACCAATCTGATCCGCAATACGACACCGAAGGGCAGCAATACCAACGATCCCTTTTGGGAGCGATCCGAGACCGCCTTGCTGGAAGCGCTCGTGCTATACCTCCTATATGAAGCACCGCCCGAGGAGCAAAACTTCCCAATGGTCATGGAAATGATCGCGGCTGCGGAGGTGCGGGAGGAGGACGAAACGTACCAAAGCCCGCTCGATGAACTATTCGAGCGGCTGGCCATGCGCGATCCGGAACACCTTGCCGTCAAGCAGTACAACATTTTCAAGCTGGCGGCGGGCAAGACGGCCAAGTCCATTTTAATTGGCCTCGGCGTTCGATTGGAGAAGTTCAATTTGCATACGATTGCGGGGATGAGCATGGTCGACGAAATGGAATTGCCCGTTATGGGGGAGAAGAAGACGGCGATGTTTGCCGTCATTCCCGATAACGACAGCAGCTTCAACTTCATTGTCGGCATGCTCTACACGCAGCTTTTTCAATGCTTGATGTACGAGGCGGACTATCGGCATGGCGGACGCCTGCCGGTTCATGTTCACTTTGTCATGGACGAGTTCGCCAATGTAGCGCTTCCCGACGAATTTGACAAGCTGCTCTCCACGATGCGCAGCCGGGAAATTTCCGTTTCTATCATTTTGCAAAATTTAGCGCAACTCAAGGCGCTGTACAAGGATGCGTGGGAATCGATTGTGGGCAACTGCGACGAATTTTTGTACTTGGGCGGCAACGAACAGTCTACCCACAAATACGTCTCGGAGCTGCTTGGCAAGGAAACGATTGATACCAATACCTACGGCCAGAGTAAGGGGAGAAACGGCAGCTACTCGATCAACTACCAGCAATCAGGCCGCGAATTGCTCACACCAGACGAGGTGAGGTTGCTGGATAACCGCTTTTGCCTGCTCTTTATCCGTGGCGAACATCCAGTCCAGGACGACAAATATGATTTGCTCAGGCATCCTCATGTCTCGCTCACGACGGATGGTAACGGTCTTCCCTATCAGCATGGCGGCACGGAACACGCTTTGGACTGGCAATCCGTGTTCCTTCATGCAGACGGGGATTATGAACTTCTTTCGGAAGAAGAAGTAGAGTCGCTATTTTTACGAAGGGAATGATGAACTTGAAAATGAAAACGAAACGGCTGCTGGCCCTGTACATCGTGCTGATCTTAACGGGAACTGTATTCGTCTCCACTGCTTATGCAGAGGGCGATCCGATGACGACAGTCAACAACCTGTCTACTTTTATCTTCGGTTTAATCCGTGCGATTGGCATGATTATTCTCGGTTTCGGCATTGTTCAAATTGGATTGTCGCTAAAATCCCATGACCCTTCTCAGCGCGCAAACGGGTTTCTGACGCTCGCCGGAGGGGTCATTATTACGTTTACGAAGGAAATTCTTACCCTGATTGCCGGATGAGCCTGAAGCTTTGCATGAAGGGGGGCGGACGTTTCGTCTGTTCCCCGTTTACGGAAGGGGTGAGCATGTGTCAAAAAACAGTTGGGTGATCGACAACCTCGAAAATGCCTTGGATACCTGGAACGATAAGATGAATGAAATCTGGAGCCTCGTTACGCAATCGCCAGCGGATTTTAAGGGTGGGGGCGTTTGGCGTGTCATCACAGATATTCACGGTGCGTTGCAGGCGACGGGACTGGCGCTTCTGGTCTTGTTTTTTGTGATTGGCGTGGTGAAGTCGACCGGCAGTTTTGCGGAAGTGAAAAGGCCGGAGATGGCCGTCAAGCTGTTTATCCGCTTTGTGCTCGCCAAGGCGGTCGTAACCTATGGTCTGGAGTTGATGATGGCTCTCTTTACGATTGTACAGGGGATCATCTCAACGATGATGGGACGCTCCGGGTTTGGAACGACAGAGGCTATGGCCTTGCCGGATACGGTAGCGCAAGCGATTGAAGACGTTGGCTTCTGGCAAAGCATTCCGCTGTGGATCGTCACCATTCTCGGCAGTTTGTTCATTACGGTGCTATCCTTTGTGATGATCCTTTCGGTGTACGGGCGCTTTTTCCGTATCTATTTGTATACGGCAATAGCCCCCGTTCCGCTGTCCGCATTTGCGGGGGAGCCAAGCCAAAATATCGGCAAGTCGTTCCTGAAAGGATACGCGGCAGCGTGTCTGGAAGGCGCGATTATTGTACTGGCGTGTATCATTTATTCCGCCTTTGCTACCGCTCCTCCAGCCGTCGATTCTAGTGCGGGCGCGGTTACGATGGTGTGGACGTATATCGGGGAACTCATTTTCAACATGCTCGTTCTTGTCGGTACGGTGAAGATGGCAGATCGTATCGTGCGCGAAATGATGGGACTGTAATCACCTTGTGAATGATGGGAGTTATCGGATTGCGGTCAAAAATAGCTTCAATAGCGCCAGAGCATCCTTGCGCTGCTTCTCTGTGCATTGATTGAGCGCAGCCATAATCAATGCCGTTTCATCGTAAGGTGTGGCGCTCTCCTCTTGACCCAGGAGCAATTCATTAGGAGAAAGCTTGAGCAAATTGCAAATACTGAACATCGTTTCAATGGACATCCCGGCTTTACCTCGTTCAATATCGGCGCAAAATCTTGGGACCCGTCCAACTCGTTCAGCCAGTTGTTCACGAGAAATTTCCAATGCCTCTCGTTGCTTCCGAATGCGTTGCCCCACCTTCTTTTTATCGTAACCAATCATCAAGCGTCACCTCTTTACAGGGGTTGAGTTTATAACTCCCATTATGGAGGAGTACACAATTGACATAAATGAGATTAAAACTTACCATCGAAGTAGTCTTCTAACATACACCGTGTTTCATTCAAAAATGTCGGCTCTCACAATAAAAACGGGAGGATGGATAAATGAACGAATTGTTAAGAGAGCTGGAAGAGGAGCGGCGAAAGCTGAATTCGCTTGGTGAACAGTTAATAAAGCAATCCATTTCTTTATCCGGCCATCAAGCATTTCAAGAGCAAAGTCAGAAGGTCGATCAGCTAGTAGCCTGCTATCATCACATGAAAGCCAAGCAGAAGCAGCGGGTAAGGTAAAAGAGTTGTGGGGGGAAGCAGGTAATGGAAATTCCACCGTGGTTTCGAACAGCTATTCAAGGTCGATTGGACTACGTTTCTGCACGATTCGAGCATCATCCTGATCTCAAGCGTGTTCGTGCTGAAGAAAAGAAGGCTTTTCAAGTCTTGTTTGTTGGTATGGATATTGGTCGTATGCCTGAATTTGAAGCTTGGGAGGACAGACATCATTTTAAACAATCGATTATCAATGAGTGGTTATATTTGCAAGGGATGAAGGATGGCTTTCAGCTTGCTGTGGAACTATTGAGCAATCCTGTGCCATTTGATGACGACACACTGTTCAAACCTGAAAGCAACGAGCCTGAGGCGTAGACTGCTCATCCGGGAGGGATAAAAGTGGAAGTGAAAATCAACCGGGAAATCCGGGATTATACGGAAAGCTTGTTCTTCGGACTGTCCTTGCGGCAGTTCTTTTTTTTCTGTTCTGGCGGTCGCAGCGGCAATTGGACTGTATTTCGGGCTGCGCAGTCATTTCGGACTGGAAACGCTCAGTTGGATGTGCATATTGGGGGCAGCTCCCTGCGCCGCGCTCGGATTTATCTGCTATCACGGTATGACGGCGGAGCAACTATTGTGGGCGTATGTGAAGTCGGAGTTTCTGATGCCAAGACGGCTTGTCTTCCGCTCGACCAACATATACTACGAAGCGCTGAAAGGAAGCCTGCACAAGTGTGAGCAAGAAAGGATGAAGCGCAATGATTAAGACGCTCAGGCGCACCATGAAGCAGGACAAGGAACGGTCTGTTATTCCCAAAAGCGTACAACAAGCGATCCCGATCCGCGCCATCTGGCCGGACGGGATTTTTGCTGTCGGCAACAAATTCTCGAAGTCGTTCCGTTTCGCGGACATCAACTACGCTGTCGCATCGAGAGAGGACAAGGAGACGATGTTCCTTTCCTACTCCGAATTGCTTAATTCTTTTGACAGCGGCGCGACGACGAAGATTACGATTCACAATCGGCGGCTGAATCAGGCAGATGTGGAACGTTCCATTCTTATTCCGCTCCAGCACGACGGGCTGGATGTGTATCGGCAGGAGTACAACGACATGTTGCTTGGCAAAGCGACGGATGGCAACACCAATGGGACGATTCAAGAGAAATACATCACCATCTCCGTGGTTAAAAAGAACGTGGATGAAGCTCGCCATTACTTCGCGCGGGTCGGCACGGAGTTGACGGCGCATTTCTCTCGTCTCGGCTCGAAATGTACCGAGCTTGATGCGACTGACCGCCTGCGCATTCTGCATGACTTCTTCCGGATTGGCGAGGAAGCCGATTTTCGCTTCGACATGCAGGAGATGATGCGCAAGGGACACGATTTCAAAGATTACATTTGCCCGGACACCTTCGAGTTTGCCAAAGATCATTTTCGGATGGGCGAATACTACGGTCGGGTCATCTTTCTGCGTGATTACGCCAGCTACATCAAGGACAGCATGGTAGCCGAACTGTGCGACTTGAACCGCAACTTGCTGCTGTCGCTCGATGTGATCCCGATTCCGACCGACGAAGCTGTCCGTGAAGTGGAGAATCGACTGCTCGGCGTGGAAACGAACATTACGAATTGGCAGCGACGGCAAAATCGCAACAACAACTTTTCTGCTGTCATCCCTTACGACATGGAGCAGCAGCGCAAAGAGAGCAAGGAATTTCTTAGCGACCTGACCACACGCGACCAGCGGATGATGTTTGGACTACTTACGATGGTGCATGTCGCGGACAGCAAAGAACAACTCGATAGCGATACGGAGACATTGCTCACTACGGCCCGCAAGCATTTGTGCCAGTTTTCCACGCTCTCCTATCAGCAAATGGACGGTTTGAACACGGTGCTGCCGTATGGGCTGCGAAAGGTTCATGCTTTGCGGACGCTCACGACTGAAAGTACGGCTGTCTTTATCCCGTTTCGAGCGCAGGAGATCATGCATCCAGACGGCATTTATTACGGCCAAAACGTCATCAGCAAAAATATGATCGTCGCCAATCGAAAGCAACTGCTTAATGGAAACAGTTTTATCCTTGGCGTATCCGGTTCCGGTAAAAGCTTCGCCGCGAAACGGGAAATCGTCAACCAGATATTGGCGAGCGATGACGACATTATTCTGATTGACCCGGAGCGGGAGTATTCCGCTCTGGTAAATGCGCTGGGTGGCGAGACGATTCATATATCTGCTACTTCGTCGAACCATATCAATGCAATGGATATGAACCGGGATTATGGCGACGGAGCCAATCCGATCATTCTTAAATCGGAATTCGTCCAGTCGTTGTGCGAGCAGTTGATCGGAGGACATCAACTTGGAGCCAAGGAGAAGTCGCTCATCGATCGCTGTACCGCCGCTGTGTACCGCAAGTATTTGCGGAGCAACTATAAGGGACAGCCGCCGACATTGCAGGATTTTCGCGCGGAGCTGCTCAAGCAAGCAGAACCGGAGGCGCAGGACATCGCGCTGGCCATTGAATTATTTACTTCCGGTAGTCTGAATACGTTCGCCCAATCGACCAACGTCAACGTCCACAATCGGCTGATTTGCTACGATATTCTCGACTTGGGCAAGCAGCTTCTTCCCATCGGCATGCTGGTCGTACTCGACAACATCTTGAATCGGATTACGCAAAATCGCGCCAGAGGCAAGAATACGTTTATCTTTATTGATGAAATCTACCTTCTGTTCCAGCACGAATATAGCGCCAACTTTCTTTTCACGCTCTGGAAGCGTGTCCGAAAGTATGGCGCTTTTTGCACAGGGATTACGCAAAATGTGGACGATCTGCTGCAAAGCCATACAGCCCGCACCATGCTCGCAAACAGTGAATTCATCGTCATGCTGAATCAGGCAAGCACCGACCGGATGGAGCTTGCCGAGTTGCTCAACATTTCGGATCTGCAACTGTCTTACATTACGAATGTTGACGCCGGGAATGGTCTGATGAAGGTCGGCAGCTCCCTCGTACCGTTTACCGACAAGTTCCCGCGGCACACGAAACTGTATGGCCTAATGACAACGAAGCCCGGAGAGTAATGGATAAACAGCAGTAGGCGGCTGATCGCAAACAGGATCAGCCGCTTAAGCACTAATATACATCTCTCATGGACTCTTCACCAGTAAATCTTGGCTGTTAGGAAACTTACAATGTTCTGCCGAGCATTCGCATTCCATAGTTTCTGTCACTTCTTTACAAAACATTAATGGGTAGTTTATCCAATTCATCATTTCAAATTGCATGCTTTTTGATTACATATTTTTTTTGCTCTGTTTATACGTATCAAAATGTATCGGGTATCGGCAAAAGACCAAAATCCGGAACGGCAGCTCGTCAAGTTCCGGGAGCTGGGCGTTGATGAAAGATACATATTTGTTGACAAGCAGAGCGGCAAGGATTTTGAGCGGCCGCGCTATCAGGCAATGCGTCTGATGATTAGAGAGGGCGACCTGGTTTACCTGGATGCGCTGGATCGGCTGGGCCGAGATTACGACGGCATAATTGCCGAATGGAAAGCCATTACACGAGAGATCGGCGCAGACATCGTATGTCTGGATAACGAAACGCTGTTCGATTCCAAAAAGTTCAAACAAATGGGTGATTTCGGCAAAGTCATGGAGGACCAGTTTTTAAGCCTGCTGGCATATGTGGCCGAGCAGGAACGGAAAAAGAATCGGCAGCGGCAGGCGGAAGGGATCGAAGTTGCCCGAGCGGATGGCGTAACGTTCGGGAGGCCAAGGCAGGAAATTGACGATAAGTTTATCCGGACATACCGGGAATGGAGAGCAGGGCAAATCACGGCAACCGAGGCTATGCGAAGAATTGGTATGAAAAAACCGACGTTTTACCGGCGGGTGAGGGAGTATGAGGGAGCAAATGGACAGAACAAGCAATCGCCCGTTGCTTCAAAGGACGATGCAGAGAATGGGAATCAGGGGATGGCTTGAAGCCATCCCCTGGTCATTATTCCGGTTTATTCCCTGCATTCGGGTCTGCAACAAAATTTGTCTTATAGTCTGTATATTTCAGCTCCGTTACCATGCCGGCAGAAGCATGATGCAGATCATGACAATGGAACATCCAGTTCCCTTCATTATTTGCTTCGAATGCGACAACGTATTCTTCGCCCGGCTTCAAATTCAACGTATCCTTTATGATTGGAGATCCTTCAAGCGGTTTCCCGTTCTTGCTTAGCACTTGAAAGAAGTGACCGTGCAAGTGCATCGGATGGTCGTCAGTTTTCGAGTTATTGACAAGGCGAACCTTGACGGTATCTCCTTTTTTGACGTTTATCGGTTCGGTTTCCGGAAACGTTTTTCTGTTTATGGTGTAGACCATTTCGCCGTTTTTCATTTCGGTGTTCAAATTCATCGTGTATTCCAAATTATACTTCTGATCTAACTTAAAGTTGGCTTTGCCCACTTGGCCGTAACGGCTCATATCGACAGCCGTCAGCTTCTCTGCTTCATTCGCTTTGTCGGAACCGGCGGGAGCTCCTTCATAAGCAATCGTGGCTTTCATCCCTTTAACAGCAGCTTTGTCGCCGTGGTCCTCGATCAACCATTGGCCCGGATTGCTGGCGACAAATTCAATATCGTAACGCTCTCCTGGAGCAATACTTACGACATTATCATTCAGGATACCTGGATTGTTTATAGGTTGTCCGTCGGTAGCAATAACTTTGAATTCATGTCCGTGCAAATGAATTTGATGAGACAGAAAGCCCGCATTAATCAAACGGATTCGAACTTTATCTCCTTCCTTAACAGGGAGCTGATCTACCAGCGAACCGGATTTTCCATTTATGGTATACAGATCGTACATGCTCATATCGTGTCCCATATTCATGGAACTATTATCGGTATTGGTCGACGCTTTGTTTTCGTTCCCCATATTCATCGTACTGTGATCCATGCCCGACAAATTGCCAGACATGTTCATGCTGGATTTATTGTCTTTGCCATCCGAACTGCCCATATTCATTTTGCTATGATCCATTTCCGACATGTTGCCTCCGGACATATTCATGCCGGACATTTCTCCGGAGCTCATCCATTCATCGAGGACAAGTGTATAATCACGGTCAACGTCGGTACCTTCTTTCGGTTCAACGATGAATGCCCCATATAATCCGCGATCCAATTGATTCACACTATCCTGATGGGAGTGGTACCAATAGGTGCCAGGGACATCTGCTTTAAACTCGTACGTAAACGACTGACCTGGTTGAACGGCATTTTGCGTTACGCCCGGAATGCCGTCCATAGCGTTGGGTACAGGAACGCCGTGCCAGTGAATGGTGACTGGCTCGGGCAACTGATTTTTCAGATTGACTTTTATCGTATCTCCTTGCTTAACCCGAATTTGTGGACCAGGAACGGAATTGTTGAATGTCCAAACCGGCAACGTTTTTCCAGGAGCAATTTCCTGATTGCTTTGGGAGGCAGTCAAATTAAATTCTTTTCCTGTTAATACAACGGACTTTTCTGTTTGAGTATTTGTCGTCTTCGCAGTCTCCTTTGTTCCCTCCATATTCATTTTCGAGTGATCCATTCCGCTCATCGAACCGGAACAACCAGCCAATACAACAGATAAAGCTCCGACTGCAATTATACTTTTGAGCTTCCAGCTAAGCTTCATTCATATTCATTCCTTTCTGTATCTGAACTTCCTATAGATCAATCATAGCCGAAGCCTATGTAGAACTTTTGAAGAAGCGAGAAGGAGTTCGCAGAGACAGGTTTATTTCTTTATACTTCAGTACACCGATTTGTGAAGGTAGGCATAAGCTGATAAAAAGATACGCGAGGCTTGCTCCTCATTCCATGTGGTCCTTTGAATCAATGGATTTACAAGGAAGGACCTTAAACTTGGGGGAAACGGCACTTCTTCAGGATGAAGTTTATCCGTTTACCTGGAATTTGCAAAAAAAACGGAATCATGTTATCCACCTTGCATAATCACTGGTTAATGAACAATCCAAATCTAGTTTATGCGCATTATACTTCTGTTGAAGAGACGCTTTCTTTTGCAAGGAAGGTGGCAGAAGGCTACAAGGTGTTGCAGTAATTTGATAATTAATGTTCGGAATTAGGAAGATAACGTTTTCCCGGGCGCGTGAAGGAGTAGTCAGTCTTAAAAACATAGTGTTCGGAATTTTGAAGGCCGGCGAAGATATATAATTGCGAAGAGGCAACTCCTACGTTAGGGGCTGTCTTTTTTCAATTTGCGTGAACAAAAATCGCTTACAAAATCTTCTTGACAAATAGGGTAGGGGGCTATACTATTTTATCGAAGGTGGTCAGTGCACTGACCAAACCAATTCAAAATTTCAGCAAGGAGGAAATTAAAATGTCAACGCAAGCAAATGTAATTGCAGCGCCGGATGCACGAAGATGGAGAGCCTTATTTTTGCTTTGTCTCGCACAATTCATGGTGATTATGGATACATCCATTATCGGGGTGGCGCTTCCGGCTATAAAGGAAGCGCTCGGCTATTCTCAAGATAACCTGCAGTGGATATTCAACGCATATGTTATATTCCTGGGGGGCCTTATGCTCCTTGGCGGACGCTATCTGATCTGTTTGGCCAGCGAAGAATGTTTATGCTGGGCTTTCTCATTCTTTCCATGGCGTCTTTGCTGGCCGGTCTTGCCTGGTCGGAGGCAGCGATGAATACCGGTAGAGCCCTGCAGGGGCTAGGATCGGCGTTCATTTTGCCAGCCGCGCTGACGATTGTGATGATTTTATTCAGTCATAACCCGAAAGAACTGAATAAGGCGCTCGGTTTTTGGGGAGCCTCAGCGGCAGCTGGTGGTACGGCGGGAGTGTTTCTTGGCGGTGTCATTACCGAGTGGCTCAGCTGGAACTGGACATTCCTCATCAATATCCCGGTAGGGATATTCGCATTGATTTATAGCATGAGGGTTCTTCCAGCCGGAGTTCGTCAGAAGGGGAGCGTTGATGTTATCGGCGCGCTGGCGATCACAGCGGCGCTTGTGCTCGCTGTTTATGCTATTGTTACGGCGGAGCAAGTTGGCTGGGGATCCGTTCAGACGATTACCTTGCTTCTTATTGCCGCATTGCTGTTATTCGTATTCTTTGTGATTCAAAAAGTAAAGAGAGAGCCCCTTATACCGCTTGGCATATTTGCCGCGCCGAACTTACTTGTCGGCAACATTGCTTTTGGCCTGCTGGCGGGTGCGTGGATTCCGTTATGGTTTTTCTTGAATTTGTATTTGCAGCAAGTATTGCGGTTCTCAGCATTTGCTGGCGGCGTAGCTCTTGTCCCGATGACGGTTCTAGTCATGGTTGTCATGATCGGATTAACGGGGCGTTTAGTCGGACGATTTGGTTTTAAAAGCATTCTGGTTATCGGGCTTCTTGTTCTGGCAGGCTCTCTGTTCCTGTTAGCTGGCTATACGCCGATCAACGGGAACTTTGTGGCCAATGTGCTTCCGGCATCTTTGCTGGGCGCACTGGGAATGGCGCTTGCCTTCATCCCCGGCACTATTGCTTCGATGTCAGGGGCGAAGCCAGAAGAAACGGGCCTCGCATCAGGGATCGCCAATACAAGCTATCAGATCGGTTCTGCGATTGGTCTTGCCATCATGTCTGCGGTGGCAGCCTCCTGGACAGGCGGGCAGCTTGAGCAAGGGGCAGAGCAAATTGCCGCACTGAATACCGGCTTCCATGCGGCGTTTATCGGCGCGGCAATAGCCGCAGTCGCAGGCGCGTTCATTGCGCTACTTTTCTTACGGAAACCGAAGCAATAAGAATTTGACGATGACGATTCAGCTTCGGCTGGGTCGTTTTTTGTTTTCTTTGTATAGGGTAGGGGGACTATGGTACAATAGTGAGAGAAAGGAGTGATTTGGATGGAGCAACTTACGCAAGATGATGCCCAGACGCCTACCCACGATTCATGCTGCACGAACGGACGGCAAAGTCACCATTCTGAAAAGACGAAAAACAATTTGATAAGCCGCCTCAACAGAATCGAAGGTCAGGTTCGGGGGCTTAAAGGTTTGATTGAGAAGGATACTTACTGCGACGATGTGCTAAATCAAATTTCATCGGTCCAGTCCGCATTGAACGGTGTAGGAAAACTTCTTTTGGAGCACCATATGAAGAGTTGTGTGATCGAACGTATTCAAGATGGAGAGAACGAAGTGATCGACGAGCTCCTAGTCACCATTAATAAGCTTATGAAATAAGGAATGGCCTGGGATTCGTGAGAATCCCTTTTGTTTGGATTCAAAAATAGGGTTGGGGGGTAATGTAAAATAAGTGTTGACACATATAGTATAGGGGGGGTATACTATAAATCAAGGAGGTGCTGACGATGGACGTTATGGAAGTGAAGGCTGAAGAAGCATGCTGTTCGTCCGAAGATGGCCGAAGAAGTCACCATTCACTTGCCGTAAAGTCGGACCTGACCGTTCGCCTAAATCGTATTGAAGGGCAAATTCGCGGTGTGAAAGGCCTCATTGATAAAGACACTTATTGCGATCAGGTGTTAAATCAGATCGCCGCCATCCAAGCTGCACTAAACGGCGTGCGAAAAGTTCTTTTAACAGGACACCTTAAAGAGTGTGTGGTGGAGCGCATCCAACAAGGCGATGCCGAAGTCGTAGATGAGCTGCTGCAGACCATTCAAAAGCTGATGAAATAAAAACCAATAAACAGTCAAAGGAGAATGAATCCATGAAAAATGTAACGTTGAAAGTTGAAGGTATGTCTTGCGGACACTGTGTCAATTCGATTGAAGGGGCTTTGAAAACAATTGGGGCAAGCGGCAAAGTCGATCTCTCGGGAGGAACGGTAGCTGTAGCGTACGATGAAAGCCAACTGACGATAACTGCCATTAAGGAAGCTATTGAAGAACAAGGATACGACGTAGTGTAACGAATCGGAAAAGAAACGAGGTGTTCGTGATGGAAGCAGTCAGGCTGGAAACGGAGCAAACGTCCCTGCAATTAACCGGTATGACATGCGCCGCTTGCGCAAACCGGATTGAGAAGGGACTCAATAATCTCGAAGGCGTGACGGAAGCGAACGTGAACTTTGCCCTGGAACGGGCGACGGTTACGTACGATCCGAAAAAAGTAAATGTCGCGCAAATGGAACAAAGCATTCAAAAACTCGGCTACGGTACGGCAAAAGAAGTCGTTGATTTCAAACTGGAAGGCATGACCTGCGCGGCTTGCGCGAATAAGATTGAGAAAGGCCTTGGAAAATTGCCCGGCGTCACGAACGCTTCCGTTAACTTCGCGATGGAAACCGCTCGGGTCGAGTACAACGCGGCCGATGTATCTATCTCCGATATGCAGCAACGCGTGGAAAAGCTGGGCTATAAAGCGATACCGAAGCAAGACGAAGCCAATCCTTCGGAGCATCGCGAGAAAGCCATTTCACAACAAAAGCGCAAACTGCTCATCTCCGCCGTTCTTTCGCTGCCGCTGCTCTGGTCCATGGTCAGCCACTTTTCGTTCTTATCCTGGATCTGGATGCCGGAGCTCTTCATGAATCCGTGGTTTCAATTGGCGTTGGCTACACCAGTTCAATTTTACATTGGCAAACAGTTCTATGTGGGCGCGTTCAAAGCGCTCCGGAATAAGAGCGCCAATATGGACGTACTCGTCTCGCTCGGAACGTCAGCTGCATACTTTTACAGCTTATACTTAACAATTGAATGGGCCTCAATGGGCAGCATGGCGCATCACGGTCCATCGATGTACTACGAAACGAGCGCGGTCCTCATCACTCTCGTTATTCTCGGGAAGCTGTTCGAGTCGCTGGCTAAAGGCCGTACATCTGAAGCGATCAAGACGTTGATGGGCCTTCAGGCGAAAACGGCTCTCGTTGTTCGGGACGGGCAGGAAATGACGATTCCGGTCGAAGACGTACTCGTCGGCAATATCGTGGTGGTGAAACCGGGGGAGAAGATCCCGGTGGATGGGGAAGTGCTGGAAGGAAGTTCGTCGGTCGATGAATCGATGCTGACCGGCGAAAGTATCCCGGTCGAGAAAAAAGCCGGAGACAGCGTGATCGGTGCTACCGTCAACAAAAACGGCAGATTGAGATTGAAAGCGACCAAAGTCGGCAAGGAAACCGCGCTTGCCCAAATCATTAAGGTCGTGGAAGAAGCGCAAGGCTCGAAAGCGCCGATTCAACGGGTAGCGGATGTCATTTCCGGAATCTTCGTGCCGATCGTCGTAGGGATTGCGGTTGCCGCATTTCTGGTTTGGTACTTCTGGGTGACACCCGGCGATTTCGCAAATGCGCTGGAGAAAGGGATTGCGATCCTGGTCATCGCCTGCCCTTGCGCACTGGGGCTCGCTACACCGACATCGATTATGGCGGGCTCCGGCCGCGCCGCGGAGCTTGGCGTGCTGTTCAAAGGCGGCGAGCATCTGGAATCCACGCACAAAATCGATGCGATCATTCTCGACAAAACCGGCACCGTAACGAAGGGGAAACCGGAACTTACGGATGTTGCCGCCGCAAATATAGACGAACATGCTTTTCTCCGCTTAGTTGGCGCTGCCGAGAAGGATTCCGAGCATCCGCTTGCGGAAGCGATCGTTGCCGGAATCCGGGCTAAAGGCATCGAGCTTCCGGCAACGGAACAGTTTGAGGCGATTCCAGGGTTTGGTATTCGTGCCGTCGTTGAAGGCAAAGAGGTTCTGGCCGGTACGCGCAAGCTGATGGCGAAATATGACGTTTCGGTTGAACAGGCGCTTGATCGGATGACGCAGCTTGAAGAAGATGGAAAAACGGCGATGTTGATCGCGGTTGACGGAGCGTATGCGGGTCTCGTCGCGGTGGCCGATACGATTAAAGAAACATCGAAAGAGGCTGTAACGCGGCTGAAAGAAATGGGCATAGAGGTGATCATGATCACGGGAGACAACGAACGCACCGCACGGGCGATTGCGGGGCAAGTCGGCATCGATCATGTTCGCGCCGAAGTGCTTCCAGAAGGCAAAGCGGAAGAAGTGAAGAAGCTGCAAGCGCAGGGTAAGAAAGTGGCGATGGTCGGCGACGGCATCAATGACGCCCCCGCGCTGGCGATGGCAGATATCGGCATGGCGATCGGTACCGGTACGGACGTGGCCATGGAGGCCGCCGACGTCACCTTGATGCGCGGCGATCTGACGAGCATTCCGGATGCGATCTACATGAGCCGCAAGACGATGAGTAACATCCGCCAAAACCTCTTCTGGGCGCTCGGCTACAACACCCTCGGCATTCCGATTGCCGTGATTGGACTGCTGGCCCCTTGGGTTGCGGGCGCGGCGATGGCGCTCAGTTCCGTGTCCGTCGTCCTTAACGCCTTGCGTCTGCAGCGTGTCAAAGTACGCTCTGCATCGAACTTGTAATGAAGTGGAGTTGATATAAACCATGAAGAAGAAAATCATCCTCGTCGCTGCGGCGGTACTTGTGTTAAGCATATTGGCCGCATGCGGCAAAGCAGGGGATAAGAAACCCGCAGGCGGAAATAATCATGCCGGTCATGGAGCCATCAGCGGGCAAGAGAACGCCGAGAAGCCTGCAGGAAACGAGAAAAAGGAGGCGGGAGAGATGGATCATGGAGGCGGCCACGGCGGCCATGGCGCAGATGCGAAGCCTGCTGCGGAGAATCTTCAAGCATCATTTGCCTTCCCCGCAGGCGCCGCAAAAGCAAATGAAGAAACGGAATTGACCATTCAAGTGAAGGATAAGGACGGGAAACCGGTCAATAAATATGATGTCAATCACGAGAAATTGCTTCATCTCATTATCGTCAATCACGATTTATCGTTCTTTAACCACATTCACCCCGAGTTTAAGGGTGACGGCACATTTACGGTGAATACGTCGTTCCCGGCTGGCGGTGAGTACAAAGTGTTTGCGGATTTTATTCCGACTGGCGGGGCCAATACAACGCTCAGCGAGTGGGTGAAGGTGGAAGGCAAAGAAGGCAAGCATGCCGCGATTGCAGCTGACGCAAATCTTGTGAAAGAAGTCGATGGCAAGGAAATTGAGCTCTCTATGAGTGCCGCCAAACCGAAAGAAGACGTGACATTGACCTTCAACATTCGCGACGCGAAGACGAAGAAGGGGATCAATAATCTGCAGCCTTATTTGGGTGCGGTTGGCCATGTCGTAATTCTTTCGGAAGATGCGAATCAGTATCTTCATGTTCATCCGATCGACGAGAAAGCGACCGGGCCGGATGCGAAATTCGCGACTTCTTTTCCGCAAAGCGGCACGTTCAAAATTTGGGGACAATTTCAGCACAATGGCGAGGTGTTCACCGTCCCCTTCGTCGTCAATGTGAGATAACGGATCGAAGAGGAGAATGATCATGGGAGATAAGACGAAACTGGCGGTATCGCCTGCGATTCAAGTCGGGGGAAGCCTATTTACGCCGGATCAACTTGCCAAGATCGGTACGGTTGTCGGTTCAGACGCCAAAATTGAAATGACCTCGTTCAAGCAGCTTTACGTGGAAGTGCCTCTTGATGAGCGAGAAGCCATCCAGGAAGAACTGGAGCGTGCCGGTCTGGAAGTATATCCGGCCGGATTTGCGACCAAGAGCCTGATCGCCTGCAACTTCTGCAAAGGTGCGGAAGAAGCCGGTCTGGAGACGGCTCGCATCTTGAATCGGGCGATCGCTGGCATCGCGACGCCCACGCCGCTGAAGATTGGCTACGCAGGCTGTGCGCTGGGCACAAGTGAACCGCTGCTGAAAGATATCGCTGTCGTCAAAATGCGGGATACGTTCGATATTTACGTTGGAGGAGAACCTAAAGGCATCAAAGCTGCGACGGGGCGGTTGCTTGTCTCCGGCATAACAGAGGAACGACTTGTTCCTGTTGTATCCACGCTTATTGATTTTTATAAGCAACAAGCAAAAGGAAAAGAGAAGTTCAGCAAATTCGTGGATCGGATCACGATGGAGCAGTTGAAACAAATCGTCGCGTAAAGGAGAGAAATTCCATGTCGCAAATCGATCCGAAAGATCCGATCAAAATTTACACGATCCCGACCTGCAGCGACTGCCACTTTGCCAAGCGCTATTTCAATGAGCATCAAGTTCCCTATGTTGACTACAATTGTGAAGAAAATATCGAATATGCGAAAGAAGTTCTGGAGCTGACAGGAAAGCAGGTCGTACCGACCATCGTCATTAAAGACAAGGTATTTGTCGGTTTTGCCGAGAACTTGAATGAAATAAGCAAACTCCTTGTAGGCTAAGAACTTATAGGTGTCTCGCGCAGGCTGCTATTTGTGTCCGTGACTAAAGAGTGGTTGCCTTAATCCGAATGTTAGGAGCATTCATAAGGGGAGGTACTATCGTGGCGTCCGAGCAAAATGAAGAAAGATCAAAATCATGGGAAACCGCAGGGCAAGTAGCGGCTTGGAATCGAAGCAGTGACGATCGAGAAAGGCTTCTAGGGGAAGCGACGGAGCTTATGCTGCGGGAAGCTGGCGTTAGGGAAGGAACGCAGCTTCTGGACATAGCGGCGGGGATGGGGGACCAGACGTTCATGGCCGCCCGGATGATCGGTCCGGCAGGAAATGTTGTTGCTACCGATATCTCAGCGACCATGCTGCAGGTCCTTGCCGAGATCGCGAAACAAGAGACGCTCACTAATATTCAAACGCATGTCATGGATGCCCAGCATGTAGATTTGCGGACAGACACCTTTGATGCGGCTATATCCCGTCACGGTTTGATGTTTGTTCCAGAGCTGGGGCAAGCCTTGACGGGTATCCGAGAGGTGTTGAAAACGGGCGGTAAATTCGCGGCACTCGTATGGTCGAGTCCGGATAAGAACCCGACCTTGTCCCTGCCGATTTCTATCATTTCACGATATGCAGGCATCCCGATTATGGAAGGCGGCAAAAAACCAGGCGTGTTCTCACTTGGTAACCCCGACTTACTGGCAGAAGCCTTTCAGACAGTGGGCTTCCGGGATGTAACGGTGCAGGCTGTCCCGCATATTCACCGCTATGCTTCGGCTGTGGAGTTTAGCCGTCGTGGGCGAGAAGACGTATCCGCCGGTCCGCTGGGTGAAATCATTAAACGGCTCAGTGAGGAAGAACGCAAAAAGATGCATATGGAAATTGTTCGTGCGCTGCAGACATTCGAAGGGCCAGAAGGATTTGAAGGGCCATCGGAATCACTCCTGGTTGTGGGGATCAAATAAATGGGCTTACGCAGCTTTCCTTTGGAGAACGGAATGGAAACATGATGAAAAAAGGATTGGTTGTTCTTCTTTATGGGGTCGTGATTGCCGCCGTCATAATCTTCAAGGAATCTCTGCTTTCATGGCTCTCTCTTGGAGGCGTGGAGCGTCTTCCATGGATGATCGGGGCTGCGATCCTTCTTGCGATGATTCCGCTCGTTCCTTTTGGGATTGTAGCCGGAATCATCGGGGCCGCGTATGGGCCGGTCTGGGGCAGTTTGATCAATGTGGTCAGTTCAACCACCGCGGCAGCCTTGACCTTTTGGGCGGTTCGGTTGATTTTTCAGGAACGAGGCCGTCAGCTCATGGCTTCGGTGAAAGGAGCAGAACGGTTTATCTTCCTTCTGGAGCGTAATGCATTCTTTGCGGTCATACTGGCTCGCCTGCTACCATTCGTCCCCGCGGTAATCGTCAATATCGGTGCGGCTCTCTTCCGAATGTCCTTTGGAAGTTTTATTATGGCCACTGCGGTCGGGAAAGTACCGGTCATGGTTGTGTTTGCCTTCATGGGGAGTCAGTTGGATTCAAACTGGCCCGTTATGCTACGGACGCTGTTCATTTACATGTTCTTTCTGGTGGTTGTATACGCAGGCTATCGAGTATGGCTTCGCTGGATGGAATCCCTTTATAAAAAGGAACCGACTGATGAATACTATAGAGGAAAAGGGGACTGATTCGGGCTGATTAGGGTCGCCCTTTTGTTGTTTCTGCACGGCATCTCTGCATCTACATCAGTTCTACATAAGTCATGGGTAAAGTGATACATAGAGGCGTTATTCGCGGAGGATGGTCATGAAAACGATATTGGTCGTCGATGATGAATCGAAAATTCGGGATGTGGTTGTATCCTATTTGAAAAAAGACGGTTTTCAGACCGTTGAAGCCGAAACGGGCAGCGAGGCCATTCGGCGCGTGCAAAACGAATCGATTGATTTTGTCATCCTGGACCTTATGCTTCCGGATATGGAGGGCGAGCAGGTTTGCCAAGCGATTCGTCAAATCCATTCTGTTCCGATTTTGATGCTTACCGCCAAGGTTTCCGAGAACAATCGGATTAAGGGGTTATCCATGGGGGCCGACGATTACTTGATCAAGCCCTTTGACCCACGCGAAGTAGTGGCTCGGGTTCGGGCGATTATGCGGCGTACGGACGAATATCATTTGCTTGCGGATCGCCTGGCCTTTAATCAAGGGGAACTTATCATTGATTCGTTAAAGCAGCAAGTATTCCGCGACGGCCAACCGGTGAACCTGACCCCGAATGAATATAAGCTGCTGCTTGTCCTGGCCAAGCATCCGCAGCGTCACTTTTCACGAGAGGAGCTTGTAGAACGCGTGCTTGGCTATGATTTTGACGGTGATATCCGAACGATCGATCAGCATGTAAAAAATATCCGGCAAAAAATAGAGGGCGACCCCAAGTCCCCAAAATATATTGTGACGGTGTATGGAACCGGCTATCGGTTTGCAGGAGGAACAACATGAATAAGCGTCTGCATACCCGTTTGGCTCTGATTATTATCGGGATTGCTGCTGGCATTGTCCTGATTACAACCATTAGCGTCATTTTGACGACACACTATCATTTCTCCTTGTATCAAGCTCAAGCCGGTATGACGCACGAATTACCCGAACTGAATTATCATTTGGAACAAGCGTTGATGCAAACGATCATCTGGACGTGTTTAGTTGCGATTGTACTTGCCGTATTTCTCGGTTTTTATGTAGCCAAACGAATTTCGGCTCCTCTCATTCATATGAAGCGAGTCGCGGAACGCATGACGGACGGGGAATGGAGTACGAGAGTGGACATTCAAGGGAAAGATGAGCTTGCAGACTTGGGCGCATCGCTAAATACGCTGGCAGAGCAGTTGCAGCAGCATGAGCAACTGCGCGTCACGATGACCGAAGACATCGCGCATGAGCTACGAACCCCTTTGGCTACGCTCAAAAGTCATATGCGCGCCCTAGAAGACGGGATTTGGGAGCCTACGCCGGAGCGTATCCATTCCTGCTACGAAGAAATCGAACGATTGACGCAGCTAGTAGCCGAGTTGGAAGACTTGACGCATGTGGAGTCCCCCGGTTTTCAATTGGTGCGAAAAGAAGAATCATTGACGGCCATCATCGAGAGAGGCGAAGAACTGGTTGCTGCTGCCTATCGTGAAAAAAACGTTCATCTACGGTGTTCCGTAAGTCCTCATATTGATGTTTTTGTCGATCATGATCGCATGATTCAGGTGCTTGTGAATCTGCTTAGCAACGCATTGAAATTTACTCCTGAACACGGAGAAGTGCGAATTGAGGGTAGTGAAGACAGCGGACATGTTTGGATCCGAGTTCAAGACACGGGAACGGGAATCCCACAGGAGGACTTGCCCTATGTGTTCGAGCGATTTTACCGGGCGGATAAGTCCCGCAATCGGAAGACCGGCGGCAGCGGCCTGGGGTTAACCATCGTCAAGGAGTTGGTTGCAGCCCACGGCGGGGAAATTTCGGCCGAGAACCGGGAAGGTGCCGCTTTTACAATTCGGATTCCCAAAAGACAATAGAGCAAGCATTCTACATCGAATCTTCAAAAGTATCGATTACACTGTATATGACTTGCATTTTTATCGAATGGTTTGGAAATACATGGGGGACACTGAATTCAGGTCTCTTTTTTAGATATGGGGGTAATTTTTTTTGAAAAAGATGACGATGCTTGCACTAGCGGCAGTACTCTTGATCGGGACCACGGCATGCTCGAAAAAGGCAGAGCAAGGGCCGAATTCCAATGCGAGTACCACTTTTATGCACCTACATGGCCTTGGTTACTCCGCAGACGGAAAACGGCTTTTCATTCCCGTTCACAACGGACTACAGTTATATGCAGATGGTTTATGGAGTGAAGGTCCGGGGGTGAAGCACGATTATATGGGGTTCACCGCTGTCGATGACGGATTTTACAGCAGCGGCCATCCAGCACCGGGTTCGAAGTTTAAAAATCCATTAGGCCTTGTGAAAAGTACGAATGACGGGAAAACCATCACGGTCCTGGCACTTGAGGGAGAAGTCGATCTACACGGTATGACAGCCGGGTATCGTTCGCATGTGCTATACGTGGTGAACCCGGAACCTAACACCAAAATGAAACAGGCAGGGCTGTTTTATAGCAAGGATGAGGGGAAAACCTGGACAAGCAGTCCTGCAACCGGGCTCCAAGGGCAGATGATGGCAATCGCAGCTCACCCTTCTGATGCAGCAATTGCTGCCGTCGGCACGACAACAGGTGCCTTTCTGTCGAAGGATTACGGCCAGAGGTTTACCGCATTGGTTCCGGAACAACCGGTTTCGGCCCTGGCTTTCACGGATTCCGGTAACGTACTAGTAGCTACCTCCGGCCCCAATGCTTCGCTGATTGAAATTAATATAGAGAGCAAGCAATCGTTGGTGATTCAGACGCCAAGCAAGGATACGATCACCTATGTTGTCCAGAATCCAGCGAATCCGAAAGAGCTGGCCATCGCAACGGAGCCAAAAGATGTCTTTCTTTCTACCGATCGCGGCGCTACATGGATACAAATTGCAGATAAAGGCAAAACTATCAACCGAAAATAGGAGGTTTTTAAGCATGAAAAAAAGCTTGAAAGTCGGTATTATTTCGGCGGCTACAGCACTGGCCCTGACCGGATGCTTTAACAAATCCAATTCTTCCACTCCACACGATATGAACAACATGGGCCAGCAAACTGGTTCGGCACAAAGCCCAGCCAGTGCGGTATCTTTGCCGTGGATTGCCTCAAAAAACACGACGCGCATCAATACAAGTGAGCCGGTGGAAGCTGCGGTGCTGGTTTCAAAAACGCTGTGGATGGCAACCAGTGATGCGAACCGTCCCGGAGGCGTCATTCTGGCGAACCCGAAAGATTGGCAAACGACCCTCGTTAGTGCAGATTTGATTCATCACCCGAATAACGGTCCAGTTCTGTTTGTGAATAAAGACAGTGTACCGGATGTAACGCTGGACGAATTGAAAAGACTAAAACCAATGGGGACGGACATGAATAAAGGAACCCAGGTTATATTGGTCGGGGATCTTGACCCCAAGGTAGAGGAGCAGGTAAAGGCGCTTGGATATAAGACGGACAAGATTGCAGGGGGCAACCCGGCGGCCGTAGCCAAAGCCGTAGATGCTTATTATACCGCTGTCGCGATGGAAAATCCGCCTTCGGTCATCATTGGTTCTATGGACAGCGAAGAATATTCAATGCCAGCAGTGAATTGGATTTCTCATATGCCTGAGCCGCTACTTTATGTTAAAAAGGATGAGGTTCCGCAAGAAACCGTGGATGCTTTAAAGAAACGGGGCGGAAAAGCCAATATTTATTTGCTCGGGCCAGAATCGATTATTTCGGCCAAAGTCCAAGAACAATTGGGTCAGTACGGGAAAGTGGTTCGTATTGCGGGCAACGATCCATATGCGAATGCCGTTGCCTTCGCGAAGTATAAAGATTCCACAACCGGTTTTGGTTGGGGGATTACAACCCCGGGTCATAACTTTTCGTTCGTCAATAAAGATTCCGCAGCCTTGGCACTCGCGGCAGCTCCATTCTCGCATTTAGGCAAACATGCACCGCTTCTCTGGACGGACAAAGACAAACTGCCGGATACGGTGATGTCCTATGTCATGTCGATTCAACCGAAATATAAAAAGGAGCCAACGGAAGGGCCTTACAATCATGCTTGGTTAACGGGGAGCGAGGATTCGTTATCCGCCGTGGCGCAAGGGGAGATCGATTCCATGCTGGAGATCGTATCGGAGACCGGAGAAGGCCATGGCGGGCATGGCGGCGGAAATACAAAGACAGAACCGTCCCCTAAACCAAGTGAGGGCACAACCGGCGGCTATATGCCGGGCATGAAGCATTGATTATCAGGTCGAACACAAATTTCCAAAAGAAAGCAGGTGTCTGATTATGATGGGGATGATGTACGGATGGTCATGGGTCATGATGCTGTTTTGTGCATTGTTCATGGCCGCGATCATAGGTGTCGCCGTTTATATAGCGGTAAGGCTTGCTTTAAGAAAAACTCGTTTGTAGTATATCGCAGCTCGTTTGGGTAAAACATAAAAGGTACAAATTTCAAATTGGAGGTAAAACAACCCATGTCACATGAGCAATTTCAACATTGCATTGATGAATGCATAAAGTGTATGCTGGCATGCAATCACTGTTATGACGCCTGCTTGAATGAAGATCACCTTGAGGGGATGAAAGAGTGCATCCGGTTGGATCGGGAGTGCGCCGACATTTGTGCCTTTGCTGCGCAAGCGATGTCCCATCACAGTTCCTATGTGAAGGAGCTTTGCCGGATTTGTGCCGATGTTTGCGAAGCATGCGGGAATGAGTGCAAAAAGCACGAGCATGAACACTGTCAGCGCTGTGCCGATGCTTGTTTCTCCTGTGCAAAAGCTTGCCGAGCTATGGCAAGCTGAAACAAGGCGAAAACAGCCTATCCCACTCTGGGGATAGGCTGTTTCGGTGTTCTATCTTTTCAATTGCTTAAAGTAGCAATTCTTGGTTAAACTGACGCAGTAGAAAAAATTCTGTACTCACTCATGTAGGAACTTTATTTAAAGTATATAAATTTAAAGAAGCAGAGAATGGGGAAGAAGCCGTCCAACTGTTACAGGAATATTCGGCCGGATGTCGTCACCATTGATATTACGATGCTCGAAATGGGCACTATGGCAAATTCGGTTGTATCAGTACCGTAAATCTGGTTACTCTAGGCCAATGCCGTGCTCGTTATAGGTATCCCTCCATAGACTAATGTGGAAATACGAAGACGTTCAAACACACGAGGAGGGAATTTCCTTTGAATCATTTCGTCCACTATGCGATGCCGATGTACACGCAAGACAATGCCACTTATTATAGACAAATGTACGAATGGCATATGAAACCTGCATCATTATCAAGAACAGTTGCGCGGGTTTCATTTGGAACGGGCCAAGTATTTTCAAGGCTTGGTTGAAGAAAGAGAGAAAGCTGCTACAAAATCCAACGACGGCCCTGCTGCTTGATACGGAATTTCTATGGGGCGATGTGCTGAACTGGAAAAATTCCGAGTGAAGCTATGGGACCAGTACTTAACGGTTCGTGATTTTTACGGCGGAATTGCCGTTTCCTTCGATAATCTTTGGTTTGATTTCCTATCCAGATATTTTATATCGGAACAGCCATTGACATTGATTTTTGACCAAGTTTGCAGAGATATGGAAAGACACGTAATTAGAAAAACGGAACCCGAGAGTCCATAAGAAGCTAAGAAAGTCGCTTTTTGGAGGACTCCAAAGCGCTTGAAACGAAGAGGTAATATAATTGCAGTCGGTTGAATGCAAAAACCAGTCAACACGAAAATTAGTGTTTGACTGGTTTTCATTATCGATAAACGATCAGTTGAGAACAGTTGTCTTTACGATCAAGGTTGCTTGGCCAATATCTTATCCAGCACAACAGGATAATTTAGATACATCTTTATTGATCGTAAGAGCTGCTAGTTTTAATCCCTCAGCCATCGTTAAATACGGTGCTAGGCTATCGCGTAGATCCTCGACCGTTAAACCGAACTTGACTGCAAGTGTCGCAGCGTAAATTACATCTCCGGCATTTTCAGCGACAATATGAACACCAAGCACCGTTAACGACTTGGAATCAGCCACTAATTTAAAAACGCCGGTTGTTTCGCGATTAACAAGTGCTCTAGGCACCGAATCCAAAGGAAGAATGGACGTTTTAACCTCATACCCTTTTGCCTTGGCTTTCTCTTCCGTGAGTCCTACAGTAGCAACGGAAGGAGAAGTGAACGTAACACCTGGAACAGCTTCAAGATTTACCTTTTTCTCTAAGCCGCCTATTGCATTATCGGCCGCGATGCGACCTTCATAAGCAGCCACATATACAAACTGCGGCCCCATCGTCACATCGCCTGCAGCATAAATTCTAGGATTCGAAGTGTTTAAAAAATCATCGACGACGATTTCGCTTTTGGAACCTATATTTACGTTCGCAGCATTAAGGTTTAGTGCTTCAATATTTGGTTTTCTACCGGTTGCAATAAGCAGCTGCTCGACTTCGATGACTTTCTTTTCGCCATCTACGGAAATATGCACTTGTTTTAGATCGCCACTTGCTTCTATGCGATCATACGTTACACCGGTAATCAAGTGAATCCCTTGCTCCGTTAAAGCCTTTGTCACCGCTTCGGAAATTTCAGGGTCATACTCTTTCAAAATGCGAGGACTTCTTTGCATCAGCGTAACATCTGACCCTAGATTGTGAAAGAGTTGACCCAATTCCATTGCAATATAGCCTGAGCCAATGACGGCAACCGTTTTAGGCAATTGTTTGAGCTCAAGTAGTGATGTGCTTGTTAAATAATCCACGTCCCTTAATCCTTGAATATCCGGAATGGACGGAGAAGCTCCTGTGGCAATTAAAAATCGTTTCGCTGTAACCAGTCGTCCACTTACCTCAATGGTTTTTTCATCTACGAATGTTGCCTCTCCTCGAATGAGTTCAAATCCGTACTCACCAATCAAATGTTCATACTTCTGTTCTCGCATACTGGCTACCAGTTCATTTTTATGTTCGACCAACTTTTCCAAATCTACTTTTCCTGTTGATGTGGCTAGTCCCAAGAATGGGTTGCTTTTGGCTAAATGATTGATTTCACCGGCACGAAGCAGCGTTTTTGATGGAACACAGCCAACATTTACGCAGGTTCCGCCAACAATTCCCCGCTCAATGATCGCGACCTTTGCGCCATATTCCACCGCTTGAATCGCTGCGGAAAAAGCTGCTCCACCGGAACCGATGATCAGAAAATCATAGTCGCCTTCATCGCCGAGAACCGGAGCATCATGAGTTTCTATCACTTCCGCATCTCCGGATTGATATTTTGCCTCGTTAATGGCTTTTTGGGCGGTTTCGATCATAACGTCATCGGGCAATTCAAACGTGGCTTCATTACGGTGAAAACTCGTCTCGATATTGGCGGCTCCAATGTTTTTAAGTGCGGTTGCTACGTGTTCTTCGCAGCCGCTGCATGTCATGCCTTGAACGTTGATTCGGTATTTTTTCATTTTTTATCCTCCCATTACATCAAACCCATATTTTGTAACCGATGATTGGATTAGCTTTACATCGGTTTTCAGATCATCAAAGGAAACCGTCACTTTTCCAGTGCTTCCCTTAGGTTCAATTTCTACTTTGCTGACTCCGTTTACCTTGAAATTAAATCTTGAATCACAGAAGGTGGGCAACATTCTAATCCCGTGACCGTGAACGTCGCCGATTGATTTGCAACAGTTGTACTTGCAGTTTGCACTGCTGCCGATGATTTTCATTGCTGCCGCCTGCCGTACCCGTGATCATTAAAAACATCTGGTACTTGATTGAAATAATCGCGAGTGTACCTGCCAAACCGGATAATCCGAGTGGAATGAGAATTAAGGGTCCGAGGCAGCAAGAAAGGCAGATAATACCGCCCCCCAGCTCGTTAGTTTTTCTCTCAAAATCATTCACCTCGTTTTTGCCCTGGTACTGAGCAGCAATCGTGTGTCACATCGGTTTTTTCTTGTATATTCGTCCTTTTGAATACCATACAAAGGGAAATCACAAATAGAATAGCCAAAATAGCACTAGCGGCGCCTTGATGGGCTGCAAAATACGCACCCAGTGTTGTGCCAGCAAGCAGAGGAAGAATCAAAACGAGATGGCAAGGGCAGGAAAGCAGAGCTAAAAAGCCCCATCCCATTTTCTTTGTATTGTCTTTCACAGGATTTCCTCCTCATTGTCAATTAACGCCTCGATGATTGGGCATTCATGAATTGCCTTTTCATCTGGACAGCGGTCTTTTAAATCTTTTAGCATACATTCGATTCGCTCAAGGTCTCTTATTTTCAACCGAACATCTTCAAGTTTTTGAACAACAAAATCGTGCATATCCGCACATCTCACATCGTCTTTATCAACGACACCAAGCAATTTATCAATTTCAGATAACGTAAAACCAAGCTCTTGTATACGTTTAATGAACATGATTCGTTTTACCGCATCTTCCGGATAAAGCCGGTAACCTGCATCCGACCTTACAGGTTCAGCAATCAGACCTTTTCGTTCATAATATCTAAGCGTTTCTTTATTCACATTACATAATTTGGATATATCTCCTGAATGATACCTCATGGTTCACCTCCCTCATAAGTGTAAACCCTGTACCATGATACATAGTCAAGACATCTTTATTTATTTCCTTAAAGTTCCGAAATAATTTTATTTTGGTTGTATTAGCTATGTGGCCGAGCAAGAGCGGAAGAAGAACCGGCAGCGGCAGGCGGAAGGAATCGAGGTTCCCCGAGAGGAGGGCTGTTGTATTCGGCCGACCCAAGCAGGAGATCGATGGAAAATGTGGAGGCGTACCGGGAATGGAAAGCAGGCCAGATTACCGCGACGGACGCTATACGTCGGATCGGTATGAAAAAGCCTACATTTTACCGGCGAGTGAAGGAATACGAGGAAATCAATGAGCCGTTCTAAGCTATCGTCAGTTCCGCGGCGGCCAATGATGGGGTAGTACCAGCAAACAAAGCTGACACCACCCGTAAAGTACATGGGGACATTTCCCCCTCAATACCTTGGCCTAGGAGATACCTAGTTAAGTTTGATGTTTACGAACTATGATTTTTCGATACATACCGTTAAATAGGGCTGATGCATCTTCTTCCACTCGAATTTGTTTCTCGTACGGCATAATGATTTGCTCAAAATGACGACCGATGTCTGTACCCATCAATGCTACGACGGGGCGAAGAATTTTCTTCATTACAGGCAACTCCCGAGATGGAGGGGCAAACTTATCGAAAATGAGAATACGTCCCCCAGTTCGCGTAACCCGAATCATTTCTTGAAAACATTGGTTCGGATCAGGGACCACAGATAAGATCAGATTCGCAATGACCATATCAAATGATTCCGGTGAAAAGGTCAAATTTTGTGCATCCATTTCCATGAAAGTAACGTTAGGAGAGTCATATTGATTCTTAGCTCGGCCAAGCATTTCGGGTGACAAGTCGATTGCAGTTACAGAAATATCTTTCCCCATAATGAACCGCAAGTCTGCACCTGTCCCGACGCCCACAAAAAGAATTTGGCTGTTAGCTTTAATGTCGACGTCCTCAAAAATCTTTTTCCGAGCCTTTAGAAAAGGCCCGGAATTAAAGAAATAATCATAAAAGGGTGCCCATACCCGATAAATCACTTTATTCCAAGGGTTATTCATAGGCGATCATTTCCCTTTCACTTTTAACAAACGTAAGCTGTTCAAAGTAACAATTAGGGTAGCTCCCATATCTGCAAAAATAGCCATCCATAGCGTAAGCCATCCAGGAACAATC
Source organism: Paenibacillus sp. P22 (assembly GCF_000469945.2). Lineage (NCBI taxonomy): Bacteria > Bacillati > Bacillota > Bacilli > Caryophanales > Paenibacillaceae > Paenibacillus > Paenibacillus sp. P22. The sequence goes on from NZ_CBRA020000005.1 coordinate 68,177, forward strand.
AAAGCCAAAGCGACAAGTTTAATCCCGAGCGAGAACGTAATGTTTTGCTTTATTATCGCAAGGGTTTTACGGCTTAACCGAATCGTATACGGGAGTTTACCTAAGTCGTCAGCCATAAGTGCAATGTCCGCCGTTTCAAGCGCCGTATCCGTACCCGCGCCTCCCATAGCGATACCAACCGTTGAAGCCGCAAGCGCGGGCGCGTCGTTGACGCCATCGCCAATCATTGCGACATTGCCATAGTCTTTACGAAGCTGCTTAATGTAATCTAATTTATCTTGCGGCATGAGGTCGGCTTTAACGTCTGTAACATTCAACCGGCTCCCGATAGCTTCGGCGGTTGCTTGATTATCACCCGTAAGCATAATCGTTTTCTTGATGCCAATTTCGTGCAATTGCTTAATAACGTCTTTACTGGAATCGCGCACTTCATCGGCCACGGCTATTAAGGCAAGAACTTGTTGTTCCGTTCCCAAGACCATAACCGTTTTCCCTTGTTTTTGTAGAGCTTCGATACGTTGATTCGTTTCAACATTCATATCGGAGCGAAGTTCTGCAAAGAGTTTTGGACTACCGACGTAATACAATTCCTCGTTTACTTTTGCTTTAACGCCTTTTCCAGTTATCGATTGGAAATCCTCAACGGTGAGGGATAAGTCGGCTCCGAGATTTTCAGCTTTACGAACAATCGCGGAAGCGAGCGGGTGTTGCGAACCTTTTTCGATAACTGCCGCGATGGCAAGCAATTCTTTTTCGTCTTTCGTTCCGAAAGTATGGACATTTGTTACTTCCGGGAATCCTTTCGTCAGCGTACCCGTTTTATCGAATGCGATTGCGGCAAGGCGACCAGCTTCTTCAAGGTGTATGCCGCCTTTGATAAGGACGCCATTTTTCGCCGCGTTTCCGATAGCTGTAACAATCGAAACAGGTGTCGAAATGACCAATGCGCAAGGACAGCCGACGACGAGTAACGCTAATCCCCGATATACCCAATCGCCCCAATCAGCGCCGACGAACAGAGGGGGAACAACGGCAATACCTAATGCCAAAATCATAATCGCGGGCGTATAGTATTTCGCAAATCGGTCAACGAACGCTTGTGAAGGTGCACGTTCGGCTTGTGCTTCTTCAACAAGGTGAATAATTTTCGAGATTGTAGTATCCTCGACATGCTTCGTTACTTTGACCTCAAGCAATCCTTCTTCGTTTAATGTGCCTGCGAAAACTTCATCATCAATTGTTTTCGTTACGGGAACCGATTCGCCGGTTATCGCAGCTTGGTTAATGGTTGATGTCCCTTTAATAACCACGCCATCCATTGCGAGTTTTTGACCAGGCTTTACAATCATGACGTCGCCAACCTGTATATCATCGACACTTACCGTAATTTCTTCGGAACCGCGTCGAATCAGAGCTTCCTTCGGTGCAATATCCATCAGGGAACGAATGGATTGACGCGCTTTCTCCATAGAGTAACGTTCCAAAACTTCACTAATTGCAAACAAGATCACAACCGTCGCGCCTTCGCCCCATTTGCCGATCGCCGCGGCACCGATGATGGCCACCGTCATAAGGGTGTTCATATCGAACTGAAGCCGGAAGAGATTTTTAAGCCCTTTTTTGAATAGATCGTAACCGCCAATGAGAATAGAAGCCGCAAAAATGACTGCGGATAAGATACTTCCCTCACCTAGAAAATAACCTGCCGCAAGCAATACGGCAGAAACCAACACGTTCCAATGCTCTTGCCAAAATGGCTTTTTCTTTTCAATCGTCCGTTGTTTTTCAGGTGTGACTTTCAGGCTTTCAAAAGCTCCAGCCTTTTCTAAATCCTCCATTGTGGTACTTCCATAAACGGTAATCTTGGATGCTCCAAAATTGACTTGAGCATCTTTAACGCCAGGCAAACCTTTTACATTTTTCTCGAAAATGCCTGCGCAATTCGTACAGGTAAAGCCTTGAACTCTGTAGACGTTTTTATCTTCTGTGTTTTCAATTTTATTTTCCATTGGTGATCAACTCCCGCGAATGAGTAGAAGCTAGCTGTACCAATTGACGAACATGGTCGTCTTCTAGCGAATAAAAAACTAATTTGCCATCCTTGCGGTATTTGGCTAGGCCAAGCTGCTTTAAGGTGCGAAGATGGTGTGAAGCTGTTGCCAACGAAGAACCGATAATGTTAGCCACATCACAAACACATAATTCATCTTCTTCGCAAAGGGCAAAAGCGATTTTCATTCTGGTTTCGTCAGCTAAAACCTTAAACATCTTTATCATGCCTTGAATATTTTGTCCTTCAAGTGCATGTTGTACCTTTCGGACTTTAGGTTCGTCATAACAATAAATTTCACATGAGTCCTTTTCTTTCATACCGCTCATATTCTCACCTCTATAATCAAACGAGTATTTGATTGTTATCATACAACAAACTTTTCGATTATTCAAATGTATATTTGATTATCTATCAAACATATCTAAAATATTCTTTTCAACGTTGATACTGCGTTAACAATTGGCGTATATGATCATAATAGAAATAAGCAAATAATTATATGGCTATTTACAGCGGGTAGGGGAGTGTGGGAGAATGAAACGGGAAGTCAAACGAATTTATTTCCTTTGCGGGCAAAATCGGTGCCGAAGTCAGATGGCCGAAGCTTTTGCCAAGTTTTATGGCGGGGATCATGTAGTGGTGGAGAGTGCTGGATTAAATCCATCCGAAGAAGTGCATCCTTACACCATTGAAGCTATGCGTGAGGTAGGCATCGATCTTTCCCAGCATGTTTGCAAAAAAAATTGATATGAAATTTTTTTCTAGCGTCGAATGCGATCGTCAAGCTGTGCGAACAAATTGTGGAGCGCTGTCCTATCGTACCGTTTAAGATCATGAACGTCGAGTGGAACATCCCTGACCCGTTGGCCGTAGACGGCGGCAGCCTGGAAGACGTGAAGAGAGCGCGTGACGAGATTCGGGAGAAAGTGATTGGGTTGTTAAAAGGGATGGACATTCCCGTCGCTTAAAAGGAGTGAAGCAGTTGAGCAAACTAGAAGAAGTAGCGGATGCCTTGAAGCTATTAGGGGACCGGAACAGGCTCACTATCGTAGCCATGTTGCAGGTGAAGGAACTGTGCGTGTGCGAGATCGTGGACATTTTGAAAACAAGCCAGCCCAATATCAGTCAGCATATGCGCAAGCTGAGGGACGGGGGCTTGGTCAAAGAGTCCCGCAGGGGGCAATGGGTTTATTATTCGCTCTGCCTGGAAGACAAGCCTTATATTTTGGATATTCTAAAGGAAATTCCTTCGCAAGCGGCGATGATTGAGCCTGTCGTTTGCGAAACCAATGATTGCTGTACGTAGTTCAGGAGGACGCATATGGTTTATGTAGCGATTTTCATTTTCTTGGTAACGTTGCTTTTTGTCATCTGGCAACCGAAAGGATTAAACATCGGCTGGTCGGCAAGTGTCGGAGCGATCCTTGCTTTAATATTTGGCGTGGTCAGCTTCGCTGACGTCGGCACCGTAACCGGCATCGTGTGGAATGCCACCTTGGCGTTTGTGGCCATTATTTTAATCTCACTGGTGCTGGATGAAATCGGATTTTTTGAGTGGGCTGCCTTGCATATGGCGCGGCTGGCACGCGGAAACGGTCTACTCATGTTTGTATTTATCATCCTGCTTGGATCGGCGGTTGCCGCGCTGTTTGCCAATGACGGCGGGGCCTTGATTATTACGCCGATTGTGCTCGCCATGGTCCGGGCGCTTAAGTTTGATGAAAAGATGATCCTACCGTTTATTATGGCGAGTGGGTTCATTGCCGATACGGCATCTTTACCGCTTGTCGTCAGCAACTTGGTGAATATTGTATCCGCCGATTATTTCAACATCGGTTTTGCGGAATACGCGAGCCGCATGATTGTTCCGAATTTCTTTTCCGTCATAGCGAGCCTCATTGTGCTGTATCTGTATTTCCGGAAAAGCATCCCGAACAATTACAATCTCACGCAACTGAAAAGGCCGAAGGAAGCCATCAAGGATATGCGGCTGTTTAAGTTATCTTGGGTCATTTTAACCGCGCTGCTTGTTGCGTATTTTATTAGCGAATTTTTCTCGATCCCTGTATCCATTATTGCCGGGGTTGCAGCGATTGCCTTTTTGTTCGCGGCGAGAAAGAGCCCTGCGATTCATACTTGGAAACTGGTAAAAGGCGCTCCCTGGGCTGTCGTGATCTTCTCTATCGGCATGTATGTGGTCGTTTATGGCTTGCGCAATGCCGGACTTACGGATGCACTGGGCAGCGTCATTCAAGCGGTCGCAGACAAAGGGTTATTTGTGGCTACCGTAGGGATGGGCTTTATTGCAGCCATCCTGTCGTCCATTATGAACAACATGCCAACGGTCATGATTGATGCGTTGGCCATCCAAGGTACACAAACCGATGGATTCATTCGTGAGGCGCTGATCTATGCGAATGTGATCGGTTCGGACTTAGGGCCGAAAATTACGCCAATCGGCTCCCTGGCCACGCTGCTTTGGCTGCATGTACTATCCACAAAAAACGTGAAAATCAGATGGGGCTATTATTTTAAAGTCGGCATCTTGTTAACCATTCCCACGTTGTTCATAACGCTCACCGGTCTTTATGTATGGCTTTATGTTCTCCAGACGCTACAGGTGAATGTATGGCTATGTATTGCGGTGATTGTGGTCGTCCTGGTGGTGGTTGCAATGATCATGAAGTCTTTTATGGGAAGTAAACAAGCGAAAAGAGTTCATCAAGGCGATTAATGAATTGAAATCAAAAGGAGATTGTTCACCATGGAGAAAAAACCGTTAATTTATTTTTTGTGCACCGGAAATTCTTGCAGAAGCCAAATCGCGGACGGGTTTTTAAACGCGCTAGGCAGCGACAAATATGAAGTCAAAAGCGCAGGTCTTGAAGCACACGGACTGAATCCGCGTGCGGTGCAAGTCATGCAAGAAGCTGGGGTAGATATTAGCAAAAACACCTCCGATGTGATCGATCCGGACATTTTGAATCGCGCCGATTATGTCATTACCTTATGCGGCCACGCCGACGAGCATTGCCCTGTGATCTCCAACAAGAACGTAACGAAATGGCATTGGGGTTTTGATGATCCGGCAAAAGCAACCGGAACCGAAGAAGAAATCATGAACCAGTTCCGCACCGTTCGCGATTCGATTAAGAGCCGGATTGAACAATTCGTCAAAGAAGGGAAATGAGGTGGCGACGATGATCAAACGAATGCATGTTGCTTTAAACTGTACGGAGCTGAACAAGTCTCTGGAGTTCTATCGCGCTTTTTTTGGGGCCGAACCGAGTAAGATTAAAGATAATTACGCCAAATTCGAGTTAGAAGAACCGGCGCTGCATTTTTCGCTCAATGTGCGCCCCTTCGAACAAAAGGGTGTACTGAATCACTTGGGCTTCCAAGTCAATAATACGGAAGAAGTGCTGGCCATAGGGGAGAGGCTTCGTCAAAGCGGACTGCTGCTGATTGACGAGATGAATACCACATGTTGCTATGCGGTGCAGGATAAAGTTTGGGTGTATGATCCGGACGGCAACGCTTGGGAGATTTTCTACACAAAAGAAGATTCCGAATTCGAATCCGCCGGAGAAGCCAGGGATTTGTCCCTTTGCTGCGCGCCGCCAGCGGCCCCGGTTCCGATTGAGTTTGGATCGTTTAAAAAAGGAGTATAGTCTATGGCGTCTGAAAAAACCTACCATGCTTTGATTCCGGATAAAATTTTCATGGGCGCGGCAACTGATGTGGAATCGATGGTAAAAAATGAAGGTATCGACGTGATCGTGGATCTTCGCGGCGAAGCGACGGAATGCACCTATCCAGCGGCGAGTGCGAAATGGATTCAAATTCCGTTAGCAGATCATGCCGCTATGCCGCAAGAAAAAGCCTTCGGTCAAGCGATCCAGGCCGTCACCGAAGCTTATCACCAAAACAAGAAAGTTGCTTTTCATTGTGGCGGAGGAAAGGGACGGACCGGTACGGTAGCCGCTGGCACCTTGCTTGCCTTGGGATTAAGCGATACGCTTGACGAAGCCGAGGCCAAGGCAAAGAGCATTCGCAACATCATTGATATTAAGCCATCACAGAGAGAATGTTTGCACCAACTATATCCCGGTAAATAAGCAAGCAAGAGACCACTCAGCCGAGTGGTTTTCTTTTTGTGCGATTAAAAATATTTGCAATTTGCAAATATATATTGTATAACTGAAACATGAGGTGAATCACAGTGGAAAATGTTCGCGAACTATTTCAGATCATGACACGCCGTTTTGGGTTTCTCAATAAAAATTGCTGCACCGCCGGTGGCTGCGATATTTCCTTAGTGCAAAGCCATATTCTTTACGAGATCGATCGTCAGCATCAACCGTCCATTCAGCAGGTAGCCGAGGCGTTAGGAACCGATATAACGACCTTTAGCCGACAAATCCAATCGTTAATCAAAATGAACTTAGTGAAAAAATCGCCCGATCCCAACGACCGAAGGGTATTTGTGCTTTCTCTCACGACAGAAGGCAAATATGTAGCCACAACGATTGACCAGCAATGTAACGCTTATTTAGCAGAGATTTTCTCTCACATGAACGATTTTGAAAAAGAAACGGTCATTCGCTCCATTAAGCTTTTGAATGAAGCTATGTCAAAATCCAGCCTTTGCTGTTCCACCCCCATCGGGTGATTTCTTTTCTCTAATACTTGCATTTTGCAAATAAATCGGAGGGTGTTGGGTATGAATGAGGTATTGGATACGATTGTCATTGGAGGGGGGCAGGCGGGTCTGGCTTCCGGCTATCATCTACAGAAGAAAGGACTTCGATATCTGATTTTGGACGCGGGCGACGAGGCGGGGGGCTCGTGGCCGCGTTATTACGATAGTCTCAAACTGTTCTCTCCGGCACGTTTCTCGTCGATGCCAGGCATGACATTCCCCGGCGATCCGAATGGCTATCCCAAGCGTGATGAAGTCATTCGTTATTTACAGGATTACCGGGCAAAATTTCAATTGCCGGTCCGAACCAATCAACGCGTAGCATCGGTCGAAAGGGATGGAGAAGGGTTTACGGTCCGTACGATGGTAGGGGATACGTTTCGGGCACGCACCATCATTAATGCGGCCGGCTCATTTCACAATCCCTATACGCCAGTTTTACCGGGGCAGGAGGCGTTTCAAGGCCGCACACTTCATTCCTCCGAATACCGGAATCCGGAGCCATTTCGCAATCAACGCGTAGTGGTGGTCGGGCGTGGCAATTCTGCCGTACAGATCGGAGTTGAGCTGGCCGAGGTGAGCAAGACGTCTTTAGCGGTACTCCGGCCGATCCAATTCATGAAATCGAGGCTGTTGGATCAGGATGTGCATTTTTGGATCAAACTGATTGGGTTTGACACCTTTCCTTTTTGGCGGTTCGGGAAAACCGCGCCGAGTTCAAGTGCGGTGAACGATTCGGGCGGGTACAAAGAAAAAGTAGCGGCAGGAAAACCAGATCAACAACCGATGTTCACATCCTTTTATGAGGATGGCGTGATTTGGCCGAACGGGACAAAAGAGCCGGTAGATACGGTGATCTTTGCGACAGGCTACCGGCCGTATCTTCCCTACCTTCAAGCGATTGGCGCGCTGGATTCGGAAGGAAGGCCGTTACATCAAGCAGGCATAAGCGACGTTCCGGGACTTTATTATGTGGGGCTGGAAGGGCAGCGTTCCTTTGCTTCTGCTACCATAAGGGGGGGGGGGCCGGACGCGCAGTTTGTTGTTAAAAAGCTTTTGCATCACCTTAAACACTGAATGCTTACATTTTTTGATAAAAGGATGGGACCGACTTGAACCTCAATTGGTTTGCTGCGGAAATGCTTATGAAACAACGCCAAAGGGAAATCGAACGATCTGCTAGAGAAGCGTGGAAATGGTCAGACGCTATGCAAAAGCAATCGGTCCGATTCTTTAACCGACGGCCAATCATTCGTGCAACACCAACGGCTTGCTGCGTTACGAGCTGCTGTTGATGTATAAAAAAACTAAGGAGTGAACTTTCATGAATCAAGTAAGTAATGATCAAATTCGTCAAAACGTTCGGAATCGGTATAAAGAAATCGCCTTACAGGACGTAGGGGCGGGGTCCTGTTGTAAGCCAGCGCCAGCCAATGATTGCTGTGGTTCGGCCGCGGATGTTTCCGCTAAAATGGGCTACTCGTCAGAAGAATTAACAGCCGTTCCAGATGGGGCGAATCTGGGCCTCGGCTGTGGCAATCCGCAAGCCATTGCTGCTTTGCAACCGGGAGAAGTCGTGCTGGACCTGGGCAGCGGCGGCGGGTTTGATTGCTTTCTTGCCTCCCGTCAGGTGGGCGCTTCCGGCCGCGTCATTGGTGTAGATATGACACCGGAAATGGTCAGCCGCGCCCGCGAAAATTCCAGTAAAAGCGGATTTACCAATACGGAATTTCGGTTGGGCGAGATAGAGCATCTGCCGGTTCAGGACCACTCGGTTGACGTGATTATTTCAAACTGTGTCATTAATCTGTCCCCATCGAAGCAGCAGGTGTTTGACGAGGCGTTCCGTGTGCTGCGTGACGGCGGCAGACTGGCCATATCGGATGTCGTGGCAACAGCCGATTTTCCGGAAGAAATCAAGCAGGATATCGACCGTATCTATTCAGGGTGTATTTCAGGAGCTTCCTCTATCGGGGAGTTGGAAGCCATGCTTGCGCAAAGCGGGTTTACCCAAATTGAGATCGAACCTAAAGACGAATCCCAGACGTTCATCAAGGATTGGATTCCCGGCGCAAATGTCGAACAATACCTGGTGTCTGCCGCGATACGTGCCATCAAGGCTTGAGCCGTGAAGGGCCGAACTGTTGCAGCTCGAGTTGAGTTGAACATGTTCGGCATAAACAATAAGGCGCTGCCGGTAAGTTGGCAGCGCCTTCGCCTTTGCTTAGCGTATATTTTCGTTAAAATGTTGGCGAGACCCCCGAAAGAAGAAGTGGGTTGCGCTATGTTCGAACATACGTTACTAAGGTTGACACCAAGCAAACTTTTTGGCATCTATTGAAATATGGTAAAATAAATTAATTCAATATGTCGAATAGACTAGGAAAAAAGGCAAACCTGATCGAAAGACAGGGACGCAAAGCCACGGGTCTTCTGCACTAGTGCAATGATCGCCGGGTTACCCTCTCAAACCACACCAAGATGACAAGCAGGCACGCCAGTGAGAGGGCGTGTCTTTTTGTCATTTGAAAATAAAAGAGGTGATCGATTATGAACAAACAAACAAGCTTTTCTGTAGAGATAAAAGATATGATCCGTAGGAACGGGAGTATCAAAGTATTACTGGCGGATGGTGACCTAGCTTGGCAACAGCGACTCGCTATGTTGCTTGAATCCGAGCCAGATATTTATTTATCTAACATCGTTTCGACAAAAGAGGAAGCGATTCGAGCGAGTGTACAATTAGACGTAGACGTAATGATCTTGGAAATGATTTTGAATTCGCCCAAACGAGACGGGCTGGACGCCGCAGCGGAGATTCTCAGAAATAAAGAGTTACCGATTATTGTCCTTTCTTCGATACATGATCCGGAAGTCATGGTCGATGCAGTTGTTGCCGGAGCGGTCAATTATATTACAAAGTCCAACTATATGGACATACCGGTTGCGATCAGAGAAGCTCACCGACGTCAGTCCTCTCTCCATGCGGATGTCGCGACGATAATCCGTAGTGAGATCGAGCTTATAAAGCGAAAAGAATTGCATTGCATGCTCACACCTACGGAAAAAGAAATTTTGCAACTCATAGGCTTGGGCTATCGACAGACAATTATCAGAGAATTACTTGGCATTACTTCGAACACCCTAAAATCGCACGTTCGGCATATCACTCGTAAATTCGACACCCGATCCATTCGAGAAGCTGCTGAGAAGGCGAAACGAAGAGGTCTGTATGATCAGCACTATGCTACGTGAGTTAATGGGACTGAAATTGAAACAAGCTTTGGGAAAATTCGGGGATTTTCGACAAAATTATCATGACAGAGGGTGACAAAAAGATCACCCTCCCCATTCGAACTAATAATAGGTAAAATGAAGGGGTAATCTAAGGGAAAATAGGAATATTATCCCGTACCAAAGGAGGTGGAGAGAAAAAAGATGAATGCTGGAGATTGTTGTCGTGAATCGGAGTCTGAAGTAAATCAAAATGGGACAGGCTCTCGTAAAATGAAGAGGATGGTGCCTTTAACTTACGTAATTATGCGGCTGTCCCCAATATAACAATGAAGGGATGATCGTCATGGATCAATTAGAAACGGAGCGTGAATTATGTTTATTAACATGGATTGATTTGCACTTCATTCAGCAGTTTTGCGGAAGGAGAGTTGTAGTATTTCTTGGAATTGGGGAGGGTGTTTGATGAATCTTACTCAACAGTCCATCCCCTATGAAAAAGTTGAAGCATGGCTTATGTCCTATAGTGATTGGAAAGCAAGGTTGGAATATGCGCAGGCAGAGCTTAAGCATATTCCGGGATTAACGAGGGCTTTGCATGAGTGGGTGAATCATGGCAATGGAAGAAAACAAGAACCATTGTTGCGTACGGTCATTCATCGGATAGAGATCACTGAACATGAAATCCCGTTGCTATTATCGAGAATCGGATTGATCGATTACGCTTTCTCGGCTCTCACCACAGAGGAAATTTTGTTCGTTCGTCTACGATATTTGGATAAACTGGCGCTTTCGGTCATTATAGATCGCATTGCACTTTCCCGCCGCGCGTTCTTTTATCATCGGAAGCGAATTCTGCATAAAGTATATCGAAAAATCAAAGATCGGGCGGTCCTGTTGGAACTGGATTCCTTTGGAGAAGACTGATCATATCATTACTTCAGAAGATGCACATACGCATCTTCTATTTTTATGGTTCGTGAATTGAAGAATATCACCTCAATCCCCCATCTTTTCAAACAGGCTCTAGGGTCTACCCCCATTTTTAGCAGTCAGTTCAATCTCTCCGAGTACGATTAACTCCTCACCAAGAGATGAGATGCCGTGAATCTTTCTTGCACCGAACATGCACCGAACGCTGCACTAGATTTGCTCTTGTTTTGCACGAATTGTGCACCCGATATGCACGATTTTCCTGATACGATGATAGTATAGCAAGCTTAAGGGCAGCCTACAAGATCATCGGCTGTCCTTTATGTTTGTGAAGCAAGGATTGACGAAACGGGCATAACTTGTTCCATGGTTTCGTCATGTTTCCGCATTAAGTCGTACAATCATACCGATGAAAGGAGGGCGATGATGCGGTTCCTATTAATCTGTTTTTTTAGAAATAGGTAGAAATGCATCCTGAACTGGATACATCTGTATTTATGCTATGCGCATTACTTTGCATTCCAGCCATTGAGCGCCGCTTCATTTTTTGCTGTGATGATCAGCAAAAGAAGCGAAGCGCTCTTTTTTTATTTTCTGATTGAAACCCAAAAGAAGGTAGCTATTACAGTGACGAGTGCTGAAGGCATGTGATACGGGACAGTCAAAAAGGAGCGTTTGAACTAAAACGTAGGACAACACCATCATAAAACAGACTGGCTATTCCTCTCGCAATGGTGTTGCCATGTGAGGAGGGAAATTGATATTATGTGCCCCACGTTGCATGCAATGTCAAACCACGATCCTTTTATGTGTTTTTACTATTCGTATGGCTCATAACGCCTCAACGATGGATATTACTATCAGACTTGGCTGCAAATCAGCATTGGATTGCTGAGCGGCAAGGTCTTTTTTATTTATGTAACAAAATCAACAATCGTTTTAAAGGGAGCGTTGGCTGTCGCTCTCCCCCTCCATTTTGGTTTGCCCACAAACCAAATGGAGGGACGAATATGAAAAGGATTAATTTGCGGGACATGTATCCCTTTATCAAAACGGATGTATGGATCGACTTAGATGATGAAGTGGCACAAGAAATCCGCCGTTTCGACTTAAACGAAAGTGCATATAAATTGCGCACCTATCGTCATCGCGCTTATTACTCGCTTGATCGGAACGACGGTATAGAACAAGATGTTCTTTTCCTTTCGATTTCCCCGGAGGAATATTACGAGCGTAAGCTTTCCAATGAGCAGCTTTATGCGGCTATGTGTCGATTGCCGGAAAAATCGTTCAGACGAATTTATGCTCACTTCTTCTTAGACATGAGCAAAGTAGCGATTGCCCAAGCTGAGCAAGTTGATGAACGGGCAGTACGAAAATCTATTGAACGCGGCTTAAAACAAATGGCGCAGTTTCTCAAAAAAATGTGATTGCGGTAGGTCAAAGGGTCCGATTTTCTTGCCAAAATGAACAGATAGGTAAAGAGCTTTATGTAGGCGGCGGCTGGTTATAACCAGCCGCTCATTTTCCATGAGGGGGGCAGGTAACAATGAATCCGATTCGATTTCGAGATGCTGAACACGAAAGTTTCTACTATCGGATGCTTGATGAAAGGAAATGCAGCGACGGCTATCATCGGGCACTTTTCTACACATTAGGTATTTCCCGCGATACTCGGAGTCATATCCGCGATTTGTTTGATTTTTCTAATGGGGGCATTAAGCCCGGAGGTCTCGCAGCCTCGTGGCAAACCGGTAGTTCTATCCGCGTGTGCAGGCTTGCTTTTAATCTGTGGAATGGCTGGACGGAAAAAGGTGGGGAACGCTACTCTACTCCCCACGAATTATTCGATTGCAGCTACGCTCCCTATTTTTTTGAAGCGATTCAACTTCGTTATCCGGATTATTGCCGAAGCCAGGAGAAGAATTTCAAGCGGCTGAACGAACAAGTTCGCTGAATGTCAACTAGTTAAGGGAGTGGAATAGATGAAGGATATTAAAACGAGGACTGTTGTGAAAGACATTAAACGTTTGGACAAACTGCCAAACTTGATGGATCGTGTAAAACATTCGAGCGCACGCACAAAACAGCATAAAGACAATGACAAGACGATTTCACAATCTCCAAATGAATATGCGCAGCACCATTCTGCATCGGCCATAGATAAAACGGTACGTTTTCAAATTGGTATGGGCGTGGTTGCTAGCAAAAGATTGATAAGGCTCATTCAAAAAAGGCGGGCAAAGTCAGAAGGGGATACGGTATCGATACAGAACCCCGCTGCTATAATTACTAAGCCTTCAGGTACACGTCAATTGCGACTTGCCCGTAGGTTGCATCTCCGCAAGCCGGTAGATGGGAAATATCTCTTGTCAGCTAACCATCAATCAAGAAAACAACGCTTTATACGGAGCCGGGTCAATGCCCGGCTTTTGCATCCTCTTCGCAAAAATAGCTTTACTAACCGAATTCTAAATCGGGAAGGTAGAGATCAAGAACCGGCCGGGAAAAAAGGAGCATTAGCCGCCGCGGCATCTCATTCAGCAAATGTACGCGTGAATCGTCCAAAAGCGCTAACGTCCGTAAGCATGAGGAAGCGGCATTTCAGGCCACCGTCATCCCGAATCCCCTTCGCTATATCAAAGCAAGCAAGCCATACGATCAAACGTAAAGAAAGGAAATTTAAGACATTATCGCCATTTATAAAAACGGGACAACGGCTAGGACAGGCTAAAAGCCACTCTGATTATCAAGCGGAAGGAAAAATGAATAGCGCCAGGACAGCGCAGCGGACTGCACAGATGGCGATGACTGCCCGCCGCTCCATTCAAAGGGCACAAGCTGCAGCGCGATTAAATCTTCGGATCATTAAAATGGTAGTAAAAGCAGCCGCTTTGCTTGTCAAAGGAGTAGCCGCGCTTTTGGGAATCAGTAGTTCCGTTATTGTATTATTGTGCATTGTTATGGCAATAGCTGCTGTCATTTCCTCGCCTTTCAGTATCTTTGTATCCGGCGAAAATACGGATGCCGATGTAAAGCCGCTTTCCCGAATCGTTCAAGAGCTGGACATTGAGTATGCCGACCGACTGGCAGAAATACAGCAGTCCTCTGGCCGTGTAGACCGGGTGGAGTTTCATTATCCCGGCAGCGCGGATAACACGCGAATAGATAATTGGATGGATATTATAGCCGTTTTTGCCGTGAAGACTGTCATGGATTCAGAAAACGGAATGGATGTAGCAACACTTGATGCAACAAGGATCGGGATCATCCAATCGGTGTTTTGGGACATGAATCAACTGGAATCCCGTATTGAAACGATCGAACATACGGAAACCGTTCCGGTAGAGCATGAAGATGGGAGTACCAGCGAAGAGACGACTACCAGTTATGAACACATTTTGCATATTACCGTTTCGAGCAAAACTGCGGAGCAACAAGCTGACTCCTACCACTTTACTAATGAACAGATGGACATCATGAGAGAAATGATGTCTGGGGAGTTTCGGCCACTCATGTTTGAGATGCTCGGTAAAGAAACGGATGTCGGCTTGACGCCGGGACAGCTTGCGGATATAGGGCAGCATTTGCCCGAGGGAGAAATAGGCAGTGAAGTCGTCAAATTGGCGCTAACTCGTTTAGGTGATCCGTACAGTCAACCGAAGGCCGGACAGGATGACTTTACAGATTGTAGCTATCTCGTTCAGTGGGTTTATCGACAGCTACGCATTAACCTGCCGCGAACCGCAGCGGAACAAGCAAGATTTTGCGTAGAAAATGGCCTGACAGTAAGCGCGGCAGACCTGGTTCCTGGCGATCTTGTATTTTGGAGCTATGAGCGAAATGGTAGGTTTATGGATATTACCCACGTTGGAATTTATGCGGGGGATGGCAAAGTTGTAGATGCTTCCTCAAGCCGGGGACAAGTAGTGTACCGCAATCTGTTTGATTCGGACAAGCAAGTGTTGTTTGGCAGACCTCATATTCAGGGGTAGAACTTTCGTATTTCAGTGGAGCAAAAGGAATCCTATTTTTGGTGGAATAACGTTCTGGTTCAATTGTATCCTGTATCCCAGTGGAGTAATAGGGCTTTCCCGAACAAGCTAGCCTCCGCTGAAAACAATCATCTGGTAAAACATTCAGGTTGCTCGGTTATCAAGATGGAAGACACCTTTCGGTCAGGCAGTGGTAGCTCGATACTCTCACATTGCCATACAAAGCGGTGTTTTTCTATTTTGCAATTGGACTATCTAACCGCCAATAACCTACCAACAAAAAGGATCAAAGTCGATTTTCGCCCTGCGGAAGTTGAGTTAATGACCAGCATTTTTGCGGAAAAGGGAGGAAATGCTTGGAAAATGTAGAATATCCTAATGAAGTAGCATTTCTTGTTGAAAGGTGATTATATGGAAACTACTCTAAGTGAATTAAAACCATTCAAATTACCGCAAAAGCCGGATAATTACGATATTCTTTTTGGGTTGCCTATCCCCCCTATAGATAGATTGCGAACATTTTCAGCAGATCAATTTGAGGATATGATTTGTGAATGGGTCGATGGATATTTGAAAAAAGAAGTATACATCTGTGTATCGCTCAGGCTCGGCAGGTGATAAGGGAAGGGATATAGTTGCATTTGTAAATAATGATTCCCCGAATCATGTCTGGGATAATTATCAATGTAAGCATTATGACCATCCGCTTTATCCAAGTGATGTATGGTTAGAATTGGGGAAACTATGCTACTACACGTTTATTAAAGAATATACAATTCCAAGAAAGTACTATTTGATTTCTTCTTGTGGTTTGGGAACTTCTTTATCAGAATTAATCGAGTATCCGACTCGTCTGAATGCTGGATTAATCTCAGCTTGGGAAGATAAATGCAAGAGAAAGATTACGAATGTAAGTGAAGTTTCTTTAACTAATGAGTTGCTGGAATATATCCAAAAGTTTGACTTTTCAATAATAAATCACTGTCCTCCTCAGAAATTGATAGAACAGTACAGCAGCACACCTTTTTATAAATATCGTTTTGGTGGTGGGTTAAATAAGCCTAGACCTCAGTCGGAGGCCCCAGGGCCTTCAATAAAACCGGAAGAAGTAAGATATGTTTCACAACTATTTGAAGCATATTCAGATCACCTTGGAAAAAAGATTGCTGGTGTTGAGGAGTTGAAAAGCTACAGCTCGCTGCATCGACATTTTAATAGACAGCGGGAAGACTATTATAAAGCAGAATCACTTAGAAGATTTGCTAGAGATGAGTTGCCTTATGACGAGCCCTTTGAAAAGTTGCAGGAAGAATTTATAGAGGAGTAATAGACACTGCAGAGGATACTCATGCTGACGGCTTTGTATGTGTTAAGGAAACAATAAAAGAAGCTAGAAAATTGGAGATTACAAGCAATGTACTAATTAGCTACATTGATGGAAGTGATAGAAGTGGAATTTGCCATCAACTGGCGAACAATGACATTCTGAACTGGGTGAGAAAATGAACGAGGTAAAATTAAGTAGAGAAACCTACCTATTCAATACTCCATTAGAAACTGGACTTCGATGCTTAGTGATTTTAGCAGGATTAGAAAATAAAGCTATAGATATTCAAAGGTTGATTTATTTGGATTATCTATTAACACATTATGGTGATGTTGAGCCAGAATTTGAGAGTCTGCATCCTTCAACACCATCTCGATCTGGTGAAATACTGATAAAGCGAGATTTAGTAAGCCAAGGGCTTCACTTAATGATTAGCAAAAAGCTTATTAACATCGAATATGGAAAAAGCGGAATTTTGTATGGAGCAACACCTTACTCTAAAGCGTTTCTTCAACATTTTGAGTCTAACTATATGCTACGGCTTCTGGATGTGAATAAATTACTGATCGACAAATTCTCTAATTATACTGATGTGGAACTCAAAAATTTTATAATGAAAAATATTGATCGCTGGGGTGGAGAATTTGTAAAAGAAGCTTTCGTAAGGGGGGACAACTAATGAATACAGAGGGTTTTTTTATTTCGGAAATCCGACTTACAGGAAAAAATAAGAGAAATGCTAGTATCGTACTCAAAAAAGGGCTTAATGTTATCTCAGGTGCTTCTGATACTGGGAAGACTTACATATTTCAATTAATAAACTATATGTTTGGTGGTAAAGATGAACCAAAAGAAATAGATGAAAGTATTGGGTATTCAACTATTTTTATTGAACTTGAGAAATACGAAGGAGAAAGCTATACATTAAAGCGTGAAATTGGTGATTCATCAATTTTTGTCTATGAGTCAAAAATTGATGATATTTCATTTCTGCAGAATTGTGTGAAACTGAAAGCTAAGCATGATAAGGATGACAAGGACAATATATCAACATTTCTCTTATCCTTAACGGGAATCAAAGATATGCTTTTAAGGAAAAATGCAAGAGGAACCAAAGTATCTTTTTCTTTTAGAAATCTTGTTGCTCTAATGATGCTTAATGAGGAAAAAATTATATCAGAGGAAGTGCCTATTTTTTCAGGTATACCCTCTAATAAAACGACTGAACAGTCTGCATTTAAGACTATTCTAACAGGCGTAGACGATAATCATGGAGAAGAGATAGAAGACCCTAAGATATACAGAACCCGACTCGAAGGAAAGTTGGAGTTTGTAAGCTCTTTGTTGCAGAAATTGAAAATGGAATTGAAAGAAAAAGGCGCACAAATTCAGGACTATGATGCCAATGAACTAACAAAAGAGATTGAGAAATTAATGAGTACATTATCAAATAATAGCAAAGAAATTAATCTTAGGATGGGACAAAAGAAAGAAATATGGATTCAAGAACAAGAAATAAAATCAAGAATTTTAATGCTTGAAGAACTATTAGAAAGATTCAGATTGCTTGAAAAAAGCTATCTTTCTGATTTAGATCGACTTCAATTTCTTATTGAAGGGGATCACTATATCTCACAATTATTTGATTCAAATTGCCCTGTTTGCAATAATCCTTTCAACTCAAAAACTACTGAGCATAATCATGATTTTTACTTAGAGGATTTACAAATTGCGTGTTCTGAGGAAAGTAATAAAATTAACGCTCAGCTAATTGATCTTAGAGAAACATTAACAAATCTACAAAATGAGAATAAAGAAAACAATGAAAAAGTTAAACTTTTAAGTCAACGAATTAAGGAAATTGAGGTCATTATTCAGCGTGAATTAAAGCCAGTTGCAGTATTAACGAAAGAAAGAATGGATACTTTGTTGAACATAAAAAAGATTTTTCAAGAAATTGAACTTAATGAACGTCGTATTGCTGAGTATCAAACTAGCCAGTTAGATATTATGAGGGAGTTGTCTAAAAAGAATCAGAAGATGAAATTCGTTAATGAAATAACAACAGAAATTTATGATGATTTTGCTACAGAAGTGAAAGAGTTACTTGCTGGATGGAACTACCCTGATTTAACAAGTGTAAGCATAGATTATGATGATCAGGAGTTAATTGTTTCAGGTAAGAAAAGAAAAAATCATGGAAAAGGTTATCGGGCAATATTAAATGCTGCTTTTGTTATTGCTATTATGAAATATACAAGAAGTATTGGACTCAAGCATCCTGGGCTGATTATTTTAGATTCTCCGTTAACTACTTACAAAGAAAGACTCAATCAAACAACACTAAGCAGTAGTGAAGAAGATATATCGTTAGACATGAAGCAAGCCTTTTTCAAAAATTTATCTAAACTTCGAAATGATGTTCAGGTAATCATTTTTGAAAATATAGACCCTATTAAAGAAGTACAGGATAACATGAACTATATTCACTTTAGCAAAGTAATTGGTGTGGGGAGATATGGTTTTATTCCGGTTGACAATATTTCTGAATCAGTGAGCAATAATCCAATTGAATAGTTGAAGGTGATAGTGAAATGATGGAGTTTTCGCAGAAAATACGTAATTTACGAAATAAAGCCCAAGAGACACAAGCTGCAAATAAAATAATTGATATGCTGACTGAGTTAAAATTGAAGAATGATGAGACAACCTCTTATAGATGGATCTGGGAACTTATACAAAATGCGAAAGACGTTGTTAACACAAGTGGGATGGTTGACATAATTATAAACTTTGACGAAGGCAATAAGACTGTTGAATTCAAACATAATGGTAAACTGTTCTCGACAGAAAATATTGTTTTTCTTATAGAACAAGTGTCAACAAAAGATCGCACAATAACTAATGAAAAAAATAAGAAGACTACTGGGAAATTTGGAACAGGCTTTTTAACTACTCACTTGCTTTCAGAAAAAGTTAGGGTTTCTGGATATCTGCAGGATGCTGGTGAATCACCATGTTCTTTTAATGTTATTTTAGACCGATCTGGTATGGATCAGCAATCAATAATTAGTGCCATACAAGAAAGTTGTTCGCAGTTAGATAAGAATACTACCATAACTACTGACAAAACAATAAATGACGAAGATTTCAATACTTGCTTCACCTATGTTTTGGACGAATCTGGAGTGTCAACAGCAAAGAAAGGTCTGAAGAATCTGCTTATTGCTGCACCTTACGTATTTGCATTTGTTCCAGAGATAGGTTCAATCACAGTAACAAGCGGTCAATATATACAAAAAATTAGCCGCGGCAGAATGATTGAAACTGAGCTTGAAGATGCGAGTGTGACAAATGTTGTAATTGCAACAAAGGGGATGACAAAAGATAGATATATTTTTGTTTTGGGAACGAATGACTTATCTGTTGCAGTAGAAGTCGAACAGCAAGCAGGTAACAATTTTACAACAAAGTACGATACTCAATTACCCAAAATATTTTGCGACTTTCCTCTCTTAGGAACAAATGATTTTTCATTTCCTGTTGTAGTAAACAGTCCTAAGTTTAATCCAACAGAACCACGAAACGGAATACATTTAACGGATAAAGTACATAAACAAATAGCTGAAAATAAGCAAATATTAATGGAAGCTTCACTATTTTATGTTAAGATAGTGGACTACTTTTTAGAAAAAGAATATGAGGGAATCTACAACATTACTAAAATCCCTGAACAGCCTGCAAAGGATTGGCTATCTAAAGAGTGGTTTGAGCAAGAAATAATTAATAAACTAAAGTCTCATATCATAGAAATTCCTCTCATTTCTACACATAATGCTGGCAAAATGCCTCTTATAGATGAATGGGGCGGTACAGGTGTATTCATTCCAAAAGATTTAGATGAAACTCTCAGGGCAAAAGTATGGACACTATCAAGCAAACTCATTCCCCATATGATTACAAAGCGTGAAGAATTAGAGTGTTGGTACAATTCTTTATGGGAAGAATGCCGAAATTACGGTTTATTAGATTTAATTAACCGAGTAGAAGCATTTGAAAATATTAGTGAGTTATCAAAACATCTTAATGGTAATGTAACTGACTGGCTAAATGAATTATTAGCATTATTCTATTCTAATGAATATTTGTATACCAACAACCTTGGCAGAAGCCCACGTATTTTGCCAAATCAATACGGTGAATTTCGTACTTTAGATGAGGTATCACTTGATTGCGGTATTGATGAAATTTATAAAGACATATCTACTGTATTAAATTTCGATTTTAAAATTGAATTATTGGATAGAGAAATTAATAGTGAGTTCCTTGCTAATTTAAAAAAACTCACGTTAGATGATGTTTTCTCAGAGATTCTAAAAAAAATTGCATAGATCACATCCTTCAGCAGAAGACTTTTATAAGAGCATTATTTCTCTTCAAGCTAAACAGAATAGCGAACAAAATGACTTTTTAGATCTTGTTTATGAATTACAAGGTAAAGATGCCTGGATAAGGAATAGTGTATCGAAACATTCACAAGAGCTATTAAAATTGGCATTGAAATTCTGGAGGGAAAAAATAACCAAGGACATAAGCTCCTATGAAAGTATAAGAATCTTTGCCTCTAGTTTTAATTTTGCCAGTGAGCATGAGGCGATGATGTGGGTGTCAAATTTCGTTCGAATTTTGGTGAAATATGAGCAAGATGGTTTATTGGATCGGATTGCTATATTGCCTGATCAATATGGAAATTTCAAAATGAGAGCAGAATTATCACTGGATTCAGGTGAAATTGATGAAATCCTTAAAGATGCATCTAAATATGCTGGATATGATGTACGTAAAACATTGTTATCAAAAGACATTATTTTAGATCTGCCTGAAAATAGAACTGTCTACCTAGAGAATATTTCCGAGAAAATCACACAGTATGTGAAAGAAAATAAAAACAGCATTGGGCACAACGATATTGATGTAAAAGAAGTATTTAATAAAACGTATCTTTGGCTTAGAGAAAATTTGGCTAATGAAAAGGTAAAAAAGTGCTTCAAAGAATTATCAACTAATTTACATTGGTTTTATAATGATAATGATATTGCTGAAAATATGTCGAAAATTGAAGAATACAACGACATATTAGAGAAATATGGTGTTTCTGGAGTGCAAGAATTAGAGCAGATATTATCTCGCTCAAATGTTGAAAGTAGTTCTAGTAAAACGGTGGAGATTTCAATGGAAATTCTTGCACAATGGGGTATTTCAACTGAAGAAGATTTAAATCGTGCTCTGGCAAATAATGTGTTTGGCCCAGAATTTATTCATGATTCTAAACGCAATTCAGAATTATTCAGCTATGTCCAAGATATTCTTGAGCGCTCCAAGAATAAAATCCTTGAATTTTTAGATAAGAAAA